>NZ_AKJI01000038.1:0-57904 GCF_000282415.1 Pseudomonas sp. GM60 | reverse complement strand
CCGGAGCGAGGGCATGGCGAGCATTAGCGAGCCACCGAACGAAAGGGGCAAGAGCGCTTGGTTACTTGGCGCTTTTCCAAGTGACCCGCTGTAAGAGCGGAACCAATAGCTGCCGTTACCACCGCAACGGATATGTACACCCTCAAAAAACCAACCGCCTGACACAAAGCCTTCGCGAGCAAGCTTCGCTCCTACAAAAAGCAGATAGGTTATTAGACGATTGTCGACAATACCTATTTATCCTTTGACTAATATCCCCGTATTCGCTAGTTTTTGCCGTATCAGCTTTCAAGGTGTCGACAATATGCTGGATCAACTCGATCCCCCAGTCATAGCCCAAGACGATTCGGAAACACTTTCCGAGAACGTCTTCCGGCGCATTCAGGCGGCCATCGTCAAAGGCGAGATCGCCCCGGGCAGCAAAATCTCCGAACCGGAACTGGCGCGCACCTACGGCATCAGCCGCGGCCCGCTGCGCGAAGCGATCCACCGTCTGGAAGGCCAACGCCTGCTGGTTCGCGTGCCGCACGTCGGCGCACGAGTGGTTTCCCTGAGCCATGCCGAGCTGCTGGAACTCTACGAAATCCGCGAATCCCTCGAAGGCATGGCCTGTCGCCTGGCCGCCGAACGCATGACGGTCGAAGAAATCGACGAACTGCGCCGGGTCCTCGAAACCCACGAGCGTGACGCCGCGTTTCAGGCCGGTGTCGGCTACTACCAGCAGGAAGGCGATTTCGACTTCCACTACCGAATCATCCAGGGCAGCGGCAACCGCACCCTGACGCAGATGCTCTGCGGCGAGCTTTATCAACTGGTGCGCATGTACCGCATCCAGTTTTCCACCACGCCCAATCGCCCGCGCCAGGCCTTTGCCGAGCACCACCGGATTCTCGATGCCATCGCCGACCGTGACGGTGAACTGGCCGAGTTGTTGATGCGCCGTCACATCGGCGCCTCCAAACGCAATATCGCCCGTCACTACCAGGACGGCGCTAACCCGACAGCCACTGAACGAGGTGAGTCATGAGTTCCAACAAGAGCACTCCAGGCCAGCGTTTCCGCGATGCGGTCGCCAGCGAACATCCGCTGCAAGTGGTCGGCGCGATCAACGCCAACCACGCGTTGCTGGCCAAGCGCGCCGGTTTCAAGGCTATTTACCTGTCGGGCGGCGGCGTTGCTGCCGGCTCCCTCGGCGTGCCGGACCTGGGCATCACCGGCCTGGACGACGTGCTGACCGACGTGCGCCGCATCACCGACGTCTGCGACCTGCCGTTGCTGGTGGACGTGGACACCGGTTTCGGTTCCTCGGCGTTCAACGTCGCCCGTACCGTGAAGTCGATGATCAAGTTCGGCGCGGCAGCGATTCACATCGAAGACCAGGTCGGCGCCAAGCGCTGCGGTCACCGTCCTAACAAGGAAATCGTTTCGCAGCAGGAAATGGTCGACCGCATCAAGGCGGCGGTTGATGCGCGCACCGATGACAGCTTCGTGATCATGGCCCGCACCGACGCCTTGGCTGTTGAAGGCCTGGAATCCGCACTGGATCGCGCTGCAGCGTGCATCGAGGCCGGCGCCGACATGATCTTCCCGGAAGCCATCACCGAGCTGGAGATGTACAAGCTGTTCGCCAGCCGTGTGAAAGCGCCGATCCTGGCCAACATCACCGAATTCGGCGCGACGCCGCTGTACACCACCGAGCAGTTGGCCGGTGCCGATGTGTCGCTGGTGCTATACCCATTGTCCGCGTTCCGCGCCATGAACAAGGCCGCGGAAAACGTCTACACCGCGATCCGCCGCGACGGTACGCAACAGAACGTGATCGACACCATGCAGACGCGCATGGAGCTTTACGATCGCATCGACTACCACACGTTCGAGCAGAAGCTCGATGCGTTGTTTGCCGCGAAGAAGTAATGAACACCCTGTACCTGTAAATGTAGGAGCGAGCCTGCTCGCGATGGGCGCCAACGATAACGCGAGGCTCCTGACACACCGTGGTGTCAGAACTTGCATCGCGAGCAGGCTCGCTCCTACAGGTTTCCCTAATAAATTCAAGATTGGAGACAGCAATGGCCGAAGCAAAAGTACTCAGTGGCGCCGGGCTCCGTGGCCAGGTTGCCGGGCAAACCGCACTGTCCACCGTGGGCCAGTCGGGCGCAGGCCTGACCTATCGCGGCTACGACGTTCGCGAACTGGCGGCTGACGCCCAATTCGAAGAAGTGGCCTACCTGCTGCTGTACGGCGAACTGCCGACCCAGGCGCAACTCGCCGCTTACGTGAGCAAACTCGGCAAGCTGCGCGACCTGCCACAAGCGCTGAAAGAAGTGCTGGAACGCATCCCCGCCGACGCCCACCCGATGGACGTGATGCGCACCGGTTGCTCGTTCCTGGGCAACATCGAGCCGGAGAAAGACTTCTCCGAGCAGCACGACAAAACCGACCGCCTGCTGGCCGCGTTCCCGGCGATCATGTGCTACTGGTATCGCTTCAGCCACGACGGCAAACGCATCAGTTGCGTGAGCGACGAGCCCTCCATCGGCGGCCACTTCCTGCACCTGCTGCACGACAAGAAACCGAGCGAGCTGCACGTCAAGGTGATGAACGTTTCGCTGATCCTCTACGCGGAACACGAATTCAACGCCTCGACCTTCACCGCACGGGTGTGTGCATCGACTTTGTCCGACCTGTTCTCCTGCATCACCGCCGCCATCGGCTCCCTGCGCGGTCCGCTGCACGGCGGCGCCAACGAAGCGGCGATGGAAATGATCGAGCGCTTCAAATCGCCGGAGGAAGCGATCAAAGGCACCCTCGGCATGCTTGAGCGCAAGGACAAGATCATGGGCTTCGGCCACGCGATCTATAAGGACAACGATCCGCGTAACGAGGTGATCAAGGGTTGGTCGAAAAAGCTCGCTGAAGAGGTAGGTGACACCGTCTTGTTCCCGGTTTCCGAAGCCATCGACAAGACCATGTGGGAGCAGAAGAAACTGTTCCCCAACGCCGATTTCTACCATGCGTCGACGTACCACTTCATGGGCATCCCAACCAAGTTGTTCACACCGATTTTCGTCTGCTCGCGCCTGACCGGCTGGGCGGCGCATGTGTTCGAACAGCGTGCCAACAACCGCATCATCCGCCCGAGCGCCGAATACACCGGCGTCGAACAGCGCAAGTTCGTGCCAATCGAACAACGCTGAATGGTGGGGGCCTGAACCGGGATCTGAAATCAACGCAGATCCCTGTGGGAGTGAGCCTGCTCGCGATAGCGGTGGGTCAATCGGCATCAATGTCGGATATGACTCAGTCATCGCGAGCAGGCTCGCTCCCACAGTGGATTGTGTTCACTTCAGGAACTTTGCCAGGCCCCACCTTTTGAAACTACCGTGACCGAGTCCTGACGATGAACACTGAATTCCGTAAACCGCTGCCCGGCAGCCATCTGGATTATTTCGACGTCCGTGCGGCAGTCGAAGCCATCCAGCCCGGCGCCTACGACACTCTGCCGTACACCTCCCGCGTGCTGGCGGAAAACCTGGTGCGTCGCTGCGACCCGGCCACGCTCACCGAATCCCTGAAGCAATTCATCGAGCGCAAACGCGACCTCGATTTCCCTTGGTTCCCGGCCCGCGTGGTGTGCCACGACATCCTCGGCCAGACCGCATTGGTCGACCTCGCCGGCCTGCGTGACGCCATCGCTTTGCAAGGTGGCGACCCGGCGCAAGTGAACCCGGTGGTGCCGACGCAACTGATCGTCGATCACTCGCTGGCCGTCGAGCGCGGTGGCTTCGATCCACAGGCGTTCGAGAAAAACCGCGCCATCGAAGACCGTCGCAACGAAGACCGTTTCCACTTCATCAACTGGACCAAAAAAGCCTTCAAAAACGTTGACGTGATCCCGCCGGGCAACGGGATCATGCACCAGATCAACCTGGAGAAAATGTCTCCGGTGATTCAGGTGCGTGACGGCGTCGCGTTCCCTGACACCTGCGTCGGCACCGACAGCCACACCCCGCACGTCGATGCGCTGGGCGTGATCGCCATCGGCGTCGGTGGCCTCGAAGCGGAAAGCGTGATGCTCGGCCGCGCATCGTGGATGCGTCTGCCGGAAAGCGTCGGCGTTGAACTGACCGGCAAGCTGCAACCGGGCATCACCGCCACCGACATGGTGCTGGCGCTGACCGAGTTCCTGCGCAAGCAAAAAGTCGTCGGCGCATGGCTGGAATTCTTCGGCGAAGGCGCTTCCGCGCTGACCCTCGGCGACCGCGCAACCATCTCCAACATGGCCCCGGAATACGGCGCCACGGCGGCGATGTTCTACATCGACCAGCAAACCATCGACTACCTGAAACTCACCGGCCGCGAAGACGAGCAGGTGCAGTTGGTCGAGAACTACGCCAAGACCACTGGCCTGTGGGCCGACAGCCTGAAGGGCGCGCAATATGAGCGCGGCTTGACCTTCAACCTGTCCTCGGTGGTGCGCAACATGGCCGGCCCGAGTAACCCGCACGCTCGCGTCGCGGTGTCGGATCTGGCGGCCAAAGGCATTTCCGGCCAGTGGGAAGATGTGCCCGGCCAGATGCCGGACGGCGCGGTGATCATCGCCGCCATCACCAGCTGCACCAACACCAGCAACCCGCGCAACGTGATCGCTGCCGGCCTGCTGGCGCGCAACGCCAACAAGCTCGGGTTGACCCGCAAGCCGTGGGTCAAATCGTCCCTGGCGCCGGGCTCGAAAACCGTGGCCTTGTACCTCGATGAGGCGGGCCTGACGGATGAACTGGAGCAACTCGGTTTCGGCGTCGTGGCTTTCGCTTGCACCACCTGCAACGGCATGTCCGGCGCGCTCGATCCGGTGATCCAGCAAGAGATCATCGACCGCGACCTGTACGCCACGGCCGTGCTCTCCGGCAACCGCAACTTCGATGGCCGGATTCACCCGTATGCCAAGCAAGCATTCCTCGCTTCGCCGCCGTTGGTAGTCGCGTACGCCATCGCCGGCACCATCCGTTTCGACATCGAAAAGGATGTGCTGGGCCTGGATGCGAACGGCAAGGAAATCCGCCTGAAAGACATCTGGCCGAGCGATGAAGAAATCGATGCGGTGGTGAAAGCCTCGGTGAAGCCGGAGCAGTTCCGTCAGGTCTACATCCCGATGTTCGCCATCCACGAAGACACCGGCCCGAAAGTCGCGCCGCTGTACGACTGGCGCGAGATGAGCACCTACATCCGTCGTCCGCCGTACTGGGAAGGTGCGCTGGCCGGTGCGCGTCCGCTCAAGGGTATGCGCCCGCTGGCGGTGCTGCCGGACAACATCACCACCGATCACCTGTCGCCGTCGAACGCGATCATGCTCGACAGCGCCGCCGGCGAATACCTGGCGAAAATGGGCCTGCCGGAAGAGGACTTCAACTCCTACGCCACGCACCGCGGTGACCACCTGACCGCGCAACGCGCAACCTTCGCCAACCCGAAACTGTTCAACGAAATGGTCCAGGAAAACGGCAAGGTCAAGCAGGGTTCGCTGGCCCGCGTCGAGCCGGAAGGCAAGGTCATGCGCATGTGGGAAGCCATCGAAACCTACATGGAACGCAAGCAGCCGCTGATCATCATTGCCGGCGCCGACTACGGTCAGGGTTCGTCCCGTGACTGGGCGGCCAAAGGCGTGCGTCTGGCAGGCGTGGAAGCGATTGCCGCCGAAGGTTTCGAGCGCATCCACCGCACCAACCTGGTGGGCATGGGCGTGTTGCCGCTGGAGTTCAAACCGAGCACCAACCGTCACACCCTGGCCATCGACGGTAGCGAAACCTACGACGTGATCGGTGAGCGTACGCCGCGCGCCGAGCTGACGCTGGTGATCCATCGCAAGAACGGTGAGCGCGTCGAGGTGCCGGTCACCTGCCGTCTCGACACCGCCGAAGAGGTGTCGATCTACGAGGCCGGTGGCGTGCTGCAACGCTTCGCCCAGGACTTCCTCGAAGAATCGGCCGTCGCCGTCTAAAACACGCTGTGCGGGCACGGAGTTTCAGATTCCGTGTCCGCTTTGAAGGAGCACCAATGGCTCACGCACCTCAAATCAAAATCCCCGCCACCTACATGCGTGGCGGCACCAGCAAAGGCGTGTTTTTCAGCCTGAAAGACTTGCCCGAAGCGGCGCAGGTTCCAGGCCCGGCACGCGACGCCTTGTTGTTGCGGGTGATCGGCAGTCCCGACCCGTACGACAAACAAATCGACGGCATGGGCGGCGCGACCTCCAGCACCAGCAAAACCGTGATCCTGTCGAAAAGCATCAAGGCTGATCACGACGTCGATTACCTGTTCGGTCAGGTTTCCATCGACAAGCCTTTCGTCGACTGGAGCGGCAACTGCGGCAACCTGTCCGCAGCGGTCGGTTCGTTCGCCATCAGCAACGGTCTGGTCGACGCCAGCCGCATTCCGCACAACGGTGTGGCGGTGGTGCGCGTGTGGCAGGCCAATATTGGCAAGACCATCATCGCCCACGTGCCGATCACCAACGGTGAAGTGCAGGAAACCGGTGATTTCGAACTCGACGGCGTGACCTTTCCGGCGGCCGAAGTGCAGGTCGAATTCATGGACCCGGCGGCAGAAGAAGAGGGCGGCGGTGGTTCGATGTTTCCTACCGGCAACCTGGTGGATGACCTCGAAGTGCCCGGCGTCGGGACCTTTAAGGCGACCATGATCAATGCCGGCATTCCGACCATCTTCGTCAATGCCGAAGACATCGGTTACACCGGCACCGAGTTGCAGGGCGCCATCAACAGTGATCCGAAAGCACTGGCGATGTTCGAGACCATTCGTGCGTATGGCGCGTTGCGCATGGGGCTGATTTCGAATCTGGATGAAGCGGCCAAACGTCAACACACGCCGAAAGTGGCCTTCGTTGCAAAGCCTGCGGACTACGTGTCTTCCAGCGGTAAAGCGATTTCTGCGGGGGATGTCGACCTGTTGGTGCGCGCGTTATCGATGGGCAAGTTGCACCACGCCATGATGGGCACCGCAGCGGTGGCCATCGGCACTGCGGCGGCGATTTCCGGCACCCTGGTAAACCTTGCTGCGGGCGGCATCGAACGCAACGCCGTACGCTTCGGTCATCCGTCCGGCACGTTGCGCGTAGGCGCTGAAGCCAGCCAGGTGAACGGCGAGTGGATCGTCAAGAAAGCCATCATGAGCCGCAGTGCGCGGGTGCTGATGGAAGGCTTCGTGCGCATACCTGGCGACGCCTTCTGACCCGACACCGAACCAATGTGGGAGCGAGCCTGCTCGCGATGACGGTCTGACATTCAACATTGAAGTCTACTGACGCACCGCTATCGCGAGCAGGCTCGCTCCCACTTTTGATCTTCATTGCCACAATAAGAAAGTAGTGACTGGCTGAGATTTACCTGAACCGAGGTCCCATCAACGAACCACTTTACGAGTGAATCGAACATGAGCACCAACGTCGACCTGAACAACCGCCCCGACTACGACACGGTCCTGCAGGACATTGCCGACTACGTCCTCAACTTCAAAATCGAATCCAGAGAAGCCCTCGACACGGCCCGCAATTGCCTGATGGACACTTTGGGCTGCGGCCTCCTGGCCCTGCGCTTTCCCGAATGCACCAAGCACCTTGGCCCGATCGTCGAAGGCACCGTCGTCCCGTTCGGCGCTCGCGTGCCGGGCACCCGCTACCGTCTCGACCCGGTTAAAGCAGCCTGGGACATCGGCTGCATCGTGCGCTGGCTCGACTACAACGACACCTGGCTCGCCGCCGAATGGGGACATCCCTCCGATAACCTCGGGGGCATTCTTGCGGTGGCCGATCACCTGTCGCAGAAGCGCCTGGCCAATGGCGATGCGCCGCTGACCGTTCGCGCCGTACTCGAAGCGATGATCATGGCCCATGAGATTCAAGGCGTGATTGCGCTGGAAAACTCCTTCAACCGTGTAGGTCTTGATCACGTCATTCTGGTGAAAGTCGCCTCGACCGCCGTCACCGCCAAACTCATGGGCGCCAATCGCGAGCAGATGCTGTCGGCGTTGTCCCATGCTTTCGCCGATGGTCAGGCGTTGTGCACGTATCGGCATGCGCCGAATGCCGGATCGCGCAAATCCTGGGCGGCGGGCGATGCCTCCAGCCGGGGCGTGCGTCTGGCCGACATCGCGATGCGTGGCGAGATGGGCATCCCCGGCGTGTTGACTGCCAAACAGTGGGGCTTCTACGACGTATTGTTCAGTCACAGCAACAACGACCTGGCGCTCAAACCTGAAGGCAAACGTGTGTTCAGTTTCTCCCGCCCGTACGGCAGTTACGTGATGGAAAATGTGCTGTTCAAGATCAGCTTCCCGGCCGAATTCCACGCACAAACCGCCTGCGAAGCCGCCGTCACCTTGCACCCGAAAGTCCGGAATCGCCTGCACGACATCGACAAAATCGTCATCACCACCCATGAGTCGGCGATCCGCATCATTTCCAAGGTCGGCCCGCTGGCCAATGCGGCGGACCGCGATCATTGCCTCCAATACATGGCCGCCGTGCCGTTGGCGTTCGGCAATCTGGTGGCCGAGCAATACGAAGACGAGTTCCACTCGGCGCACCCGATCATCGATGTGCTGCGCGAGAAAATGGTCATCGTCGAAGACCCTCGCTTCACCCGCGAATACCTGGAGGCTGACAAACGCTCGATCGCCAACGCGATTCAGGTGTTTTTCAAGGACGGCTCCAGCACCGAGAACGTGGTGGTGGAATACCCGATCGGCCATCGCCGGCGCCGCACCGACGGCATTCCGTTGCTGGAAGACAAGTTCAAAGCCAACCTGGCGACACGCTTCACCGGCCAGCGCAGTGCCGAGATTTTTGCCTTGTGCAAGGATCAGACAGCGCTTGAAGCCACACCGGTGAACCGCTTCATGGACCTGTTCGTAATCTGATTGCATGCACAGACCTGTAGGAGCCAGGCTTGCCGGCGAAGGCGTCCTTGAATACGCCTTCGCCGGCAAGCCTGGCTCCTACAGGTTCCGTGTCAGCCATTTCTCTAGCGGCAATTTGGTGATCGCAAACCCGGTCAACAAAATCGCCGAATAGATCATCAACTCTCGCGAAAGGCTTTGCCCCTCATACCAAGCGCCGATCACCACCGCGAACACCGGAAAAATGATGAACACAAACGACAAAATGATCGGGCTCAACCGCTTGAGCAGCAAAAAATAAACGATAAACCCACCCACCGACGCCACCAGCCCCAGATAGAGCAGGGCGCCCCAGGAGCGCAGGCTGATACCATCGAACACCGGCGCTTCGACATTCAGCCCCGCGACAAACAGCATCAAGCCCGCAATGCCGATCGGCAGCGTGTTGTAGGTAATCACGCTGATCGCCGAGCCGTGTTTCTTGGTCACCACGTAACACAACGCATGCATCACTGCCGCACAGAGAATCGCCAGCACGCCGAACAGTTCAGCGTGATCCAGGTGCAATCCCTGGCTGCGAACAATCATGAACAGACTGCCGAAGCCGATGGCAATGCCGAGCACTTGTGACGGGTAGATTTTTTCCCGCAGAAACAGCGCGGAAAACAGCAGTATGAACACCGGCATGCAACTGAACAGCAGGGCCGTGAGCCCGGACGAAACATGCATCTCGCCGTAATTGAGCAAGTAATACGGCAGGCTGAAATACGACAGCGTTACGAACAGAAAAAACCAGCGGCTTTCCTTGGGGAACATCAACGGCTCACGACGGATGAGGGCGAAAGCAAGGAACAACGGAAAGGCGATCAGAAACCGCAACCCGGCGGCCGTCAGCGGTGGCACCGTTTCAACCGCAATCTTGATCCCGAGCCATGTCGTTCCCCAGCTCAGGCACACGATCAGAAACAGGATGCTGGTGATCAGCGCGGCTAACCAGGGTTTTCCAGTGCTTGAATTCGCGCTGAGAGCGATGGACATGATCGAGTTCCTTTTTTGTTGTCGGAATTGACCTGCATCTGCAAAAGGTCTATCCCTGATTGAACCTGTTTAAAGCACGCTATTCGGGACTGAAATGAGTGTCAAAGTAAGTATTGCCATGGTGTCAATCCTGCGCGACGGGCTCGTCAACGGACTGGGCGTGAAGTACAAGCGCCTGGCGGACGCCGTGGAAAAAGCGATCGTGGAAGGCGTGATCGAGCCCGGCTGCAAACTGCCGCCGCATCGGCTGTTGGCCGACAGCCTCGGCGTGACCATCGGCACCGTCAGCCGTGCTTACGGCGAACTCGAACGCGTAGGACGGGTGGTCGCTCGCGTAGGAGATGGCACTTACGTGCGTCAGCGCGGGATGGAACGTCAGCGCGATGCTGGTTTTCGCAATGTCAGCGAAGAGCCGCAGGCGTTTTTCGACATGAGCCGTAATCAACCGATTCCGGGGCAGGAAGCACTGTTTTTAAGCCAGAGCTTGCAGGCGTTGGCGCTCGATCCCGATGCCTTGCAGAGCATCAGCGGCTACACCGCCGATGCCGGATCGCTACGCCATCGTGCGGCGGGTGCGCACTGGTTGCGGCACCTGCAATTTGTGCCGGACGCCGAGCAGGTCGTATGCGTGAACGGCGGCCAGCACGGTCTGTTGTGTGCCTTGATGGGGTTGCTCAAGGCGGGCGATACCGTGGTCACGGAACACCTGACTTACCCGGGGCTGATCAGCGTTGCACGCATGCTTGGGATCAAACTGATCGGCGTCGCGATGGATGACGAAGGACTGATGCCGGATGCGCTGGAAGACGTTTGCCGCAACCATCGTGTGTCGGCGCTGTACTGCACGCCGACGATCCAGAATCCTACGGCGGCGGTGATGTCCGTCCTACGGCGTGAGGCGATTGCCGAGGTCTGTCGGCAGCACAATCTGCTGATCTTTGAGGATGAAGCCCACGCGGTGTTGGCTCTGCAGCGACCGTTACCCTTGAGTTATTTCGCCCCGGAGCGCTCGGTGTTGATCGGCAGCCTGAGCAAAGCGGTTTCGGCGGGGTTGCGCGTCGGTTATCTGCATGCGCCGCAACCGTTGATCGGGCGCTTGAGCGCGGCGGTACGCGGAACGTGCTGGATGGCCAGTCCGTTGGCGCTGGAGGTGGCGAGCCTTTGGATCGAAAACGGTAGTGCGGCGCAGTTGCTGGCTCAGCAGATTGTCGAGATCGGCCGGCGCAAGGCGTTGGTCAGTGGGGTGTTGGAGGGCGTGGTGTACAAAACCCATCCCGACAGCCCGCACTTCTGGATCGAAGTGCCCGAGCCATGGCGGGCGTCGCAGATTGCGGCGGAGCTAAAGGAAAACAATTACCTGGTCGCCACCGCCGAGGCGTTTGCGGTCGGGCATGGGGCGGTGCCGCAGTTCATTCGGGCGAGTGTGTGTAATTCGGCGGGGGATGATGGATTGTTGATTCGAGGGTTTGAAGCGTTGATCGGAGCAATAACAGAGACCGTGTAATCGTTCTTCGCGGGCAAGCCTCGCTCCTACAGGGTTCGCGGACATCCTGTAGGAGCGAGGCTTGCCCGCGAAGGCGGCCTGAAGGGCGCTAAAGAGCTACTTGAACCGCCGCTCCACACCTTTCTCCACCAGAATCTTCGCCGAAATCTCTTCCACCGAAAAATGCGTGGAGTTGATGTGCGCAATATTCTCGCGGCGGAACAGATTCTCCACCTCGCGCACTTCAAACTCGCACTGCGCGTAGCTCGAATAGCGGCTGTTGGGCTTGCGCTCGTTGCGGATCGCGGTCAGGCGGTCCGGGTCGATGGTCAGTCCGAACAACTTGTGCTGGTGGGCGCGCAGGGCGTTTGGCAGCGTCAGGCGCTCCATGTCGTCTTCGGTCAGCGGATAGTTGGCCGCGCGGATGCCGAATTGCATCGCCATGTACAGGCACGTCGGCGTCTTACCACAACGCGACACCCCCACTAGGATCAGGTCGGCCTTGTCGTAATAATGCGTGCGCGCACCGTCGTCGTTGTCGAGGGCGAAGTTCACCGCCTCGATGCGTTCCATGTAATTGGAGTTGCCACCGATAGAGTGAGACTTGCCGACAGTGTAGGAAGAATGCTCGGTCAGTTCCTGTTCAAGCGGTGCCAGGAAAGTCGAGAAAATGTCGATCATGAAACCATTGGACGTCGCGAGGATCTCACGAATGTCCTGATTGACGATGGTGTCGAATATGATCGGCCGGAAGCCGTCGGTTTCGGCGGCCTTGTTGATTTGTTGTACCATGGCCCGCGCTTTATCCACGTTGTCGATGTACGGCCGCGTGAATTTGCTGAAGGTAATGTTTTCGAACTGCGCCAGGAGGCTTTGACCCAAGGTTTCGGCGGTAATGCCGGTGCCATCGGAGATAAAGAAAGCAGATCGTTTCATTTGCACCTTGGGCCTTAAGCTAGTGACGAATCTTGGATATGATAGGCGCGGTTTGCCGGCCTCGAGTGGCCCGCATTCTCACTTATTTTCCAGGTCCAGGCCATACAGCCGGCAAATGCTCCTTTCGAGCGCCGGCTTCTGAGCTTTTCCAACACAGTTAGTGGAGAGATCACCTTGGTAGAGTACGTAGTTTCCCTCGATAAGCTCGGCAAACACGATGTTGAGCATGTGGGGGGCAAGAACGCATCCCTGGGCGAGATGATCAGTAACCTTGCAGGTGCCGGTGTATCGGTGCCCGGTGGCTTCGCCACGACAGCTCAGGCTTATCGTGATTTTCTGGAACTGAGCGGCCTGAACGATCAGATCCACGCCGCCCTCGACGCCCTGGACGTCGATGATGTCAACGCCCTGGCCAAGACTGGTGCCCAGATCCGTCAATGGATCATGGAAGCCGAGTTCCCCGAGAAGCTCAACACCGAGATCCGCACCGCGTTCGCCACGCTGTCGGCCGGTAACCCTGACATGGCCGTGGCCGTGCGCTCTTCCGCTACCGCCGAAGACCTGCCGGACGCTTCCTTCGCCGGTCAGCAGGAAACTTTCCTGAACATCCGTGGTGTCGAAAACGTCATTCGCGCCGCCAAAGAGGTGTTCGCTTCGCTGTTCAACGACCGTGCGATTTCCTACCGCGTGCACCAGGGCTTCGACCACAAGCTGGTCGCCCTGTCGGCTGGCGTGCAGCGCATGGTCCGCTCCGAAACCGGCACTGCCGGCGTGATGTTCACCCTCGATACCGAATCGGGCTTCCGTGACGTGGTGTTTATCACCGGCGCCTACGGCCTGGGTGAAACCGTCGTACAAGGCGCGGTGAACCCGGATGAGTTCTACGTCCACAAAGGCACGCTGGCCGCCGGTCGTCCGGCCATTCTGCGTCGCAACCTGGGCAGCAAAGCCATCAAGATGATCTACGGCGAAGTCGCCACGGCCGGCAAGTCGGTCAAGACCATCGACGTCGACAAGGCCGATCGCGCACGTTTCTGCCTGAGCGACGCCGAAGTCAGCGAACTGGCCAAGCAAGCGATGATCATCGAGAAGCACTACCAGTGCCCGATGGACATCGAATGGGCCAAAGACGGCGACGACGGCAAGCTCTACATCGTTCAGGCCCGTCCTGAAACCGTGAAGAGCCGCACCCAGGCCAACGTCATGGAACGTTACCTGTTGAAAGAAACCGGCACCGTGCTGGTTGAAGGTCGCGCCATCGGCCAGCGCATCGGCGCCGGTAAAGTGCGGATCATCAAGGACGTGTCCGAGATGGACAAAGTCCAGCCAGGCGACGTACTGGTTTCCGACATGACCGACCCGGACTGGGAACCGGTCATGAAGCGCGCCAGCGCCATCGTCACCAACCGTGGCGGTCGTACCTGCCACGCGGCGATCATCGCTCGCGAACTGGGCATTCCGGCCGTGGTCGGTTGCGGCAACGCCACCCAACTGCTGAAAGACGGCCAGGGCGTGACTGTTTCCTGCGCGGAAGGCGACACCGGTTACATCTTCGAAGGTGAGCTGGGCTTCGACATCAAGAAGAACTCCGTGGATGCCATGCCGGATCTGCCGTTCAAGATCATGATGAACGTCGGCAACCCGGATCGCGCCTTTGACTTCGCGCAACTGCCGAACGCCGGTGTGGGCCTGGCCCGTCTGGAATTCATCATCAACCGCATGATCGGTGTGCACCCTAAAGCGCTGTTGAACTACGACGGCCTGCCGCAGGAAATCAAGGACAGCGTCGACAAGCGCATTGCCGGTTACAACGATCCGGTCGGCTTCTACGTCGAGAAACTGGTCGAAGGCATCAGCACGCTGGCGGCTGCGTTTTATCCGAAAAAGGTCATCGTGCGTCTGTCGGACTTCAAGTCCAACGAGTACGCGAACCTGATCGGCGGCAAGCTTTACGAGCCGGAAGAAGAAAACCCGATGCTGGGCTTCCGTGGCGCCTCGCGTTACATCAGCGAATCGTTCCGTGACTGCTTCGAGCTCGAGTGCCGCGCCCTCAAGCGTGTGCGCAACGAGATGGGCCTGACCAACGTTGAAATCATGGTGCCGTTCGTCCGTACCCTGGGCGAAGCGAGCCAGGTCGTCGACCTGCTGGCCGAAAACGGTCTGGCCCGTGGCGACAACGGTCTGCGCGTGATCATGATGTGCGAACTGCCGTCCAACGCGATTCTGGCGGAAGAATTCCTTGAGTTCTTCGACGGTTTCTCCATCGGCTCCAACGACCTGACTCAGCTGACGCTGGGCCTGGACCGTGACTCCGGGATCATCGCTCACCTGTTCGACGAGCGTAACCCTGCGGTCAAGAAGCTGCTGGCGAACGCCATTGCTGCGTGCAACAAGGCGGGCAAGTACATCGGTATCTGCGGTCAGGGGCCTTCGGACCACCCTGATCTGGCCAAGTGGCTGATGGAGCAGGGCATCGAAAGCGTTTCGTTGAACCCCGATTCCGTACTGGAAACCTGGTTCTTCCTGGCTGAAGGTCAAGCTTCGGCGTGATGCAGTTGTTGTAGGAGCGAGCTTGCTCGCGATGGACGCTAACGGTGACGCGTTTATCCTGGATAAACGCGGTGTTCTGAAGTCCATCGCGAGCAAGCTCGCTCCTACAGTTGATTACGTAGGGCGGGCTCCTCTGGATGCCGCCCTTTTTTGTGCAAGAGACTATGCAAAGCAGCAGCAACCTATTTCCTGTCGCCCTGATCAGCGCCGAGCGGCGCGGTGATCTGAGCGAAGACGTTTATCGTTTGAAACCCGGCAACAGCCCTGACGGCACCGTGGAACTGGCCGTGACCCGTCTGGGCATGGCGGACGCGCCCGCGCACGGTGGTGTGCCGGTGATTCTGTTGCACGGCAGTTTTTCCAATCGGCGCTTCTGGTTCTCCCCTAAAGGCCTGGGGCTGGGCGCTTATCTGGCGCGTCTGGGATTTGATGTGTGGATCGCGGAAATGCGCGGTCATGGCCTGTCCCAGCGCAACCAGAACTATCGCAAGAACCGCGTCGCCGACTACGCTCGTTACGATCTGCCGGCCATTGGCGCGTTCGTGCGCGAGCAGAGCGGCCAGGTTCCGCACTGGATCGGTCACTCGCTGGGTGGCATTACCCTGGCGGCAGCCTTGGGTGGCGGATACATCGGCGAACCGGTCGTCGCGTCTGCGGCATTCTTCGGTACGCAAGTCAGCCGCACCTATTGGCCGTTGAAAATTCCGCCGGTGGAGTGGAGCGGGCGCTTCATTCTCAAGCGTTTTGCGCAACTTTCGGGGTCAAGACTCAAGCGCGGCCCGGAGGACGAGCCGATTGGCCTGGCCCTGGAAAGCATGCGTTGGTATGGCCTGTTCGGGCGTTTTGGCGATGCCGACAAGGATTGGTGGGCCGGTTTGGCTGACATTCAGAGCCCTGTGTTGGCCGTGAGCGCCGTCAGCGATCATCAGGATCCAGCGTGGGCGTGCCGCAAGTTGTTTGATCAGATCGGTTCAGAGCACAAGCAATTCATCAACCTTGGCCGCGAGCAGGGCTTTGGCGACAATTTCGGTCATGTGGAAATGTTGGTCAGCAAAGCGGCTCAAGCCGAAGTCTGGCCGTTGGTGGCGCGTTGGCTGTCGGACCAGCACACGCCTTTGCTCGGTGAAAAAGCGGATTTGGCCTCGGCAGTCTGAGCCCGATGCTCTATCAAGGGCATTCCGCTCTGATCGGCTTGCGGCTAAGATATGACGCATTGAGCTTTTCTGGTCACTTTGCGACATCCTCGATTGTCTTCCTCTTTACAGGAGTTTCTCGATGAACCATTACATCACGCCTGACCTGTGCGACGCCTATCCGGAACTGGTGCAGGTGCTGGAACCGATGTTCAGCAATTTCGGCGGCCGTGATTCCTTCGGCGGCGAAATCGTGACCATCAAGTGCTTCGAAGACAACTCGCGGGTCAAGGAGCAGGTCGAGCTCAAGGGGAATGGCAAGGTGCTGGTCGTCGATGGTGGCGGTTCCCTGCGTCATGCGTTGCTGGGTGACATGCTGGCGGAGAAAGCCGCGAAAAACGGTTGGGAAGGGCTGGTGATCTACGGGTGCATCCGCGACGTCGATATCATCGCTCAGACCGATCTGGGCGTTCAGGCTCTCGCCAGCCACCCGAGGAAATCCGACAGGCGCGGGCTCGGCGATCTCAACGTTGTGGTGACGTTTGCCGGTGTGACGTTCCGTCCAGGCGAATACATTTATGCGGACAATAATGGCGTGATCATCTCGCCAAGCCCGCTGAAGATGCCTGAATAAGCATTGCACCAACTGAAGGGGTGAGGATGTTCGAGGAAGAAAACGCGCAGTGGGGGCTGGTGCATGCCCTGGTGCTGGATGGTAAAGGCGGCGCGCGTTCGATAGCCCGGACTGAACTCGATGACTTGCAGCTCCAGGCCCATGAAAGCCTGTGGCTGCACTGGGATCGCAGTCACCCGCAAACCCAGACCTGGCTGCGCAAATCCAGCGGTCTGAGCGAGTTCAGCTGTGATCTGCTGCTTGAAGAGAACACCCGTCCGCGTCTCTTACAGCTTTCCGACAGCGAACTGCTGCTATTTTTGCGTGGGGTCAACCTCAACCCCGGGGCCGAGCCGGAAGACATGGTCTCGGTGCGGATCTTCGCCTCGGCACAGCGGGTTATTTCCCTGCGCCTGCGTCCATTGCGCGCCACCGACGAGTTGCTGGTGCAGCTCGCAGAAGGCAAGGGGCCGAAGACCGCCTCCGAACTCATCCTTTATATGGCCCAGTACCTCACCAACAAAGTGCAGGATCTGGTCAGTTGCCTCTCGGAAGTGGTCGATGAGGAAGAAGAAAAACTGGATGCCGACGAACGGTATTCACCCGAGCATGACTCCATTTTGCAGATCCGTCGCAGGGCTGCTGCGTTGAAACGTTTCCTGGCACCGCAGCGGGATATTTTCGGACAACTGACCCGGATAAAACTGCCCTGGTTTGTCGAAGATGACGGCGACTACTGGAACGAATTGAACAACAGCCTGACCCGCTATCTCGAGGAGCTGGAATTGACCCGGGAGCGGGTGGGGCTGGTCCTCGAGGCCGAGGACAGACGTTTGAGCGTGCGTATGAATCGCACGATGTACCGCTTCGGGATCATCACCGGAATCTTTTTGCCGATGAGTTTTCTGACCGGTCTTTTAGGTATCAACGTCGGCGGTATTCCGTTCTCTGCCAGCCCGTATGGCTTCCTGATTGCCTGCCTGATGATGATCTCGGTGGCACTGGGGCAGTGGTGGTTATTCCGACGTTTGCGCTGGGTATGACGATGCGCCATGTGACCCGGGTAAATTTGACCGCGTCTTTCACAGACATCACGAGAGGTGCGTATGCACGATCCGTTTGAACAGTCTTTGCGTGACATGCTGAACGCTTCGCCGTCTACCCGCGACGACGATGCGTGTCTTGGGCGCGTCCTGAAAACCGCCAACCGCCAGGTCGGCGCCGGCGATCTGTTCAGCCTGCTGGGCCGCTGGTTGCCCGCGCTGATGATCGCCTTGAACAACGGATCGGCTCACGTCTCGCCGGTTTCCCGTCACCGTAAACCTACCGTTCGCACTGCTGATAAGGCTGATTGAATATGGAACTTGATCTCTGGACTCAGAGCCTCGTCACTGCAATGACTGCGTTATGGACCAAGGTTGCGAATTTCATTCCGAACCTGTTCGGCGCACTGGTCGTGCTGCTGTTGGGTTTCGTCGTGGCGAAACTTTTGGATACTTTACTGTCCAAGTTGCTCGCCAAGCTCGGTCTCGACCGCTTGATGGGCGGCACCGGTCTGACAAAATTGCTGTCCCGGGCCGGCCTTCAAGTGCCGATTTCGACGCTGATAGGCAAAATTGTCTATTGGTTCGTTTTGCTGATTTTTCTGGTTTCTGCAGCAGAATCGCTTGGACTTGAGCGAGTTTCGGCTACGCTGGACATGCTTGCGCTGTATTTGCCGAAAGTGTTTGGCGCCGCGCTGGTGCTGCTGGTAGGTGTTTTGCTGGCACAACTGGCCAATGGGCTGGTGCGAGGTGCAGCAGAGGGTGTAGGGCTGGATTACGCCGCCGGGCTGGGGCGAATTGCCCAGGGCCTGGTGATTATCATCAGTATTTCGGTCGCAATCAGCCAGTTGGAGGTCAAGACTGACCTGCTCAACCATGTGATTGTGATTGTTTTGATTACCGTTGGTCTGGCGGTAGCGCTGGCCATGGGGTTGGGAAGCCGGGAAATTGCCGGTCAGATTCTTGCGGGAATCTATGTGCGTGAGTTGTATCAGGTTGGGCAACAAGTGCGTGTTGGCGAGGTCGAAGGTCAGATCGAAGAGATCGGCACGGTTAAGACCACATTGCTGACCGATGAGGGTGAGCTAGTCTCTCTCTCTAATCGGATTCTCCTGGAGCAGCATGTGAGTAGCCGCTAACCCGGCAAACCCTGCTAATGTATGCCGCCGCAAAATGCCCTGAAGGGCTGCGGCGGACATTGACCTGACTGTCGGCCAGACTTGTTTTGAATAAAGCTCAATCGCTCTCCACGCGCTACGACCCCCGCGAGCTCTCTGATGAGGAGTTGGTCGCGCGCTCGCATACCGAGCTGTTTCACGTAACGCGCGCCTATGAAGAATTGATGCGCCGTTACCAACGAACATTATTTAACGTTTGTGCGCGGTATCTTGGGAACGATCGCGATGCAGACGATGTCTGTCAGGAAGTGATGTTGAAGGTGTTGTATGGCTTGAAGAACTTCGAAGGTAAATCGAAGTTCAAGACATGGCTATATAGCATCACGTACAACGAGTGCATCACACAGTATCGGAAAGAACGGCGAAAGCGTCGCTTGATGGACGCGTTGAGTCTGGACCCCCTTGAGGAAGCGTCTGAAGAAAAGGCGCCGAAACCCGAGGAGAAGGGCGGGCTTGATCGCTGGCTAGTGTATGTGAACCCGATTGACCGTGAAATTCTGGTGCTACGATTTGTCGCAGAGCTAGAGTTTCAGGAGATCGCAGACATCATGCACATGGGTTTGAGTGCGACAAAAATGCGTTACAAACGCGCTCTAGACAAATTGCGTGAGAAATTTGCAGGCATTGCTGAAACTTAGTTCGGCGCAAATATCTCTTACGTGTAGGCAAGTTCTGATAGACTTGCCGCCGAGTTGTCCCCCGGTTTGCGGGACTGCTTCACAATCACCAGATGGGGATTTAACGGATGAAACTGAAAAACACCTTGGGCTTGGCCATTGGTTCTCTTATTGCGGCCACTTCGTTCGGCGCATTGGCACAAGGCCAAGGCGCAGTTGAAATCGAAGGCTTTGCAAAGAAAGAGTATTACGATAGCCAGCGCGATTTCAAAAACGACGGCAACCTGTTCGGTGGTTCGGTTGGTTACTTCCTGACCGACGACGTTGAACTGCGTCTGGGCTACGACGAAGTGCACAACGTTCGTAGCGAGTCGGGCAAGAACATCAAGGGCTCCAACACTGCCCTGGACGCTCTGTACCACTTCAACAACCCAGGCGACATGCTGCGTCCGTACGTTTCGGCCGGCTTCTCCGATCAGAGCATCGGTCAGAACGATCGCGGTGGTCGTAACGGTTCCACCTTCGCCAACGTTGGCGGCGGTGCCAAGCTGTACTTCACTGACAATTTCTACGCCCGTGCCGGCGTTGAAGCTCAGTACAACATCGACCAAGGTGACACCGAGTGGGCACCAAGCGTCGGTATCGGTGTGAACTTCGGTGGCGGCTCCAAGCCTGCAGCTGCTCCAGTTCCAGCACCAGCTGAAGTCTGCTCCGACAGCGACAACGATGGCGTTTGCGACAACGTTGACAAGTGCCCGGACACCCCAGCCAACGTAACTGTTGACGCTGATGGCTGCCCAGCAGTTGCCGAAGTCGTTCGTGTTGAGCTGGACGTTAAGTTCGATTTCGACAAATCTGTTGTTAAAACCAACAGCTACGGCGACATCAAGAACCTGGCTGACTTCATGAAGCAGTACCCATCCACCACCACTACTGTTGAAGGTCACACTGACAACGTCGGTCCTGACGCTTACAACCAGAAACTGTCTGAGCGTCGTGCAAACGCCGTTAAGCAAGTTCTGACCAACCAGTACGGTGTTGAATCGTCCCGCGTTCAGTCTGTTGGCTACGGCGAATCCCGCCCAGTTGCTGACAACAAAACTGACGCTGGCCGCGCTGTAAACCGTCGCGTAGAAGCGCAGGTTGAAGCTCAAGCTAAGTAATTAGCCCGCAGCTCTGAGAAAAGCCCGGCTTAGGCCGGGCTTTTCTTTGCCTGCGATTTGGGTTTTCGAATCACCGGCCCCCTGTAGGAGCCGGCTTGCCGGCGATGGTCGTCAACGATGACGCTTTAAGCCTGACACGCTGCGGTGATCTCAAGTTCTTCGCCAGCGAGCTGGCTCCTACAGGTTTCGGGGTGTGCCGCCACCGTACCGATCACCAGAATCGCCGGGCTTTTCAGCTCAAAGGCGCAGGCATCTTCCTCCATCGCTGTCAGATCGCTCCGACATTCCCGTTGATGCGGCAGGGAAGCGTTTTCAATCATCGCCACCGGCGTATCCGCCGCCATCCCTCCGGTCAGCAGTTGCTCGCGAATTTCACTGAGCTTCGCCACGCCCATGTACACCACCAGCGTTGTGCCACTTTGCGCCAGGGCTTGCCAATTCAGGCTGCTGCCATCCTGAGTGTGGGCGGTGACCAGCGTCACGCCGCGCGCAACGCCCCGCAGGGTCAACGGAATATCGCATTGCGTCGCACCGGCCAGCCCGGCGGTGATGCCATTGACCAGCTCCACGTCGACCCCGCGTTCGCGCAGCCACTGCGCTTCTTCACCGCCCCGCCCAAAAATGCACGGATCGCCACCCTTGAGCCGCACCACGCATTTACCGTGGCGGGCATAACGCAGCATCAATCGATGAATGAACGCCTGAGGCGTCGAGCGACAGCCACCGCGCTTGCCCACCGGAATGATCCGCGCCTGCGGGCAATGTTCCAGCACGTCGCCATTCACCAGGTCGTCGATCAGCACCACATCCGCTTCGCTCAACGCCCTGACGGCTTTGAGGGTCAGCAATTCCGGGTCACCAGGACCCGCACCCACCAGCCAGACTTTTGCGTTCATAGTGTTTTCCTCACGAGATGACGGCGATCGGCTGCGCCGTGGCGGCCAGCAAACGCTTGATTTCCGGGACGCACGAGCCGCATTGCGTGCCGCAGCCCAATTCCTGTTTCAACCCCTGCAAATCCAGGCCTCGACGGATACCGGCACAGACCGCGCCTTGGCTGACGTTTTTGCAGTTGCACAAGGTTTTAGTGCCGGCAACCGATGTGGTGGCGTTGCCCGGTGGTGCGCTCAGCGGTGCAAGCAGCCAGCGCCGCAGTTGTTCATCGGCGCGACCTTCTTGCCAAAGGTCCTGCAGCCAGTGCTGTGCGAGGGTTTCGCCGGCCAGGCGAATCGCGGTGATCCGGCCGTGCTCGATCCGTACCCGTTTGCCGATGGCGCGCTGTGGGTCGTCGTACGCCAGGACCGGCCCTTCATTGAGCCCAAGGCAGCGGTCGATTTCGCATAACAATTGCGGATCTGGCGCTGTGGCGCTGGCAGCGCGTATGAGCAGCGCAGGGCGTTCACGACCAGTTAGGCTGAGGCTGACGTAGGAAAACGCCTCACAGAGTGGTCGTAGCGTCTCAAAATGTCGTTGAACATCGCCCTCAATCAGTACGAAAAGGTTCCAGGGCAAATGCACGGGGTCGATTCGTACGCCGCTGTGTTTGAGTTCCGGTTGTTTCGACAACGGATCGAATGCCGGTTGGGTGAGCGCATTGACCCCACCCTTCAGGAACCGGTCGCCCCAGTGCATCGGCAGAAACGCCTGGCCCGGATGCACGCTGTCATCGCTGCCGACGGCGACAATCACCGCGCCGCGACGGCTTTTCAAACTGACCAGTTCTCCCGGTTGCAGTCCTTGGCGATGCAATTCATCCGGGTGCAGGCTCAACACGGCCTCGCTGACATGACCGAACAACTGCGCGGCAGTGCCGGTGCGGCTCATGCCGTGCCATTGATCACGCAGGCGGCCGGTGATCAGGGTCAGCGGGAATTGCCCATCGCGTTGTTCCTTGGCGGCAAGGTACGGATCGGCCACGAACCGGGCACGCCCGTTGGCGGTCGGGAAAATTCCGTCCCGATACAGTCGGGCCGTCCCTTCACGGGCGCCGGCGGGAAACGGCCATTGCTGTGGACCGAGACGATCAATCAGCTCATGACTGATACCGGACAAATCCAGATCCCGGTTGCGCGTCAGGAGTTTGTACTCATCGAAGACCTGCGCCGGGGTGTCGAACGCAAACAGACTGGGTTGTCCGGGACGCAGGTGTTTTTCCAGGCGCTGTGCGAAATCCACTGTAATTGCCCAGTCGGAACGCGTTTCTCCGGGAGCGACAATCGCCCGGCGAACGTGGGAAATCCGCCGTTCGGAGTTGGTCACCGTGCCGTCTTTTTCGCCCCAACTGGCAGCAGGCAACAGCAGATCGGCGAACGCGGCGGTTTCGGTGGTGCGAAAGGCTTCCTGCAAAACCACGAACGGGCAGGCTTGCAGCGCCTCGCGCACGGCGCTCTGGTCCGGCATCGATTGCGCGGGGTTCGTGCAGGCAATCCACAGGGCTTTGATGGTTCCGTTACGAACCTGCTCAAACAATTCGATCGCGGTGAGCCCGGTGTTTGCCGGCAGTTGATCCACGCCCCAATAGGCTGCGACTTCTGCGCGATGCTCGGCATTGGCCGCTTCGCGATGGCCTGGCAGCAGGTTCGACAGGCTGCCGGTTTCGCGACCACCCATGGCATTCGGCTGACCGGTCAGAGAGAAAGGTCCTGCGCCGGGACGGCCGATCTGCCCGGTGGCCAGGTGCAGGTTGATCAGCGCACTGTTTTTCGCACTGCCGGCGGTGGACTGGTTCAGTCCCATGCACCACAGCGACAGAAAGCTTGGCGAGGTGCCGACCCACTCGGCGCATTGCTGCAGTTGCTCGACGCTGATCCCGCACAGTTGCGAGACCATCGGCGGCGTGTAATCGCGCACCAGGTTTTTCAGTTCGGCCAGGCCTTCGGTGTGGGCCTCGATGAAGTCGCGGTCGATCCAGTCTTCCCACAGCAGCAGGTACAAAATCCCATGGAACAAGGCGACATCGGTGCCCGGAAGAATCGCCAGATGCAGGTCAGCCAAGTCGCAGGTATCCGTACGACGAGGGTCGATGACGATGACTTTCATCTGTGGTCGGCGGGATTTGGCCTCTTCCAGGCGACGAAACAGGACCGGGTGGGCGTAGGCCATGTTACTGCCGACGATCATCACGCAGTCGCTTGTCTCAAGGTCTTCGTAACTGCATGGCGGTGCGTCGGCACCGAGGCTGCGCTTGTAGCCGACCACTGCCGATGACATGCACAGGCGCGAATTGCTGTCGATGTTGTTGGTGCCGACCAACGCTCGCGCCAGTTTGTTGAAACTGTAGTAGTCCTCGGTCAGCAACTGCCCGGAGATGTAGAACGCCACGCTGTCCGGGCCATGTTCGGCGATGGTTTCGGCGAATACGCTGGCGGCGTGATCGAGGGCGGTGTCCCAGTCGGTGCGGCTGCGGGCCAGGCCTTTGCCCAGGCGCAGTTCCGGGTACAGCGCTCGGGCTGCGAGGTCGCCGGTCAAGTGCAGGGTTGAGCCCTTGCTGCACAGCTTACCGAAGTTGGCCGGGTGGGCCGGATCGCCGCTGACGCCGAGGATGCGCTCGCCGTCATGCTCGATCAGCACGCCGCAGCCGACCCCGCAGTAGCAACAGGTGGAGGCGGTGATCTGGCGGTTCATCAGCTGGCTTCCCGCATGGTTTCACCAAACATCAGGTGATTGCGGATTTCGTCGATATTCCGGTTCTCGCGAATCTGCCGGAAATACCAACCGCCATCGGCCGTGTCGCCGTACAGGCAGGCCCCGACCAGCACGTCGTCCTTGATCACCAGTTTTTTGTAGATCCCGCCGATCGGGTCGGAAAGGGTGATGGTTTCGGTGCCTTCGCCGCCCATGAAATCGCCGGCGGAGAACAGGTCGATGCCGGTGACTTTCAATTTGGTCGAGGTCACCGAGCCTTTGTAGCTGGCGAAGCCAAGCTGTGCGAGATGATTGGCGCAGACCTTGGCCTGTTCGAACAGCGGCGCCACCAGGCCGTAGGCGATGCCGCGATGGCTGGCGCATTCGCCGATGGCGTAAACCCGTGGGTCGTAGGTTTGCAGGGTGTCGTTGACCAGAATCCCACGGTTGCACGGGAGTCCGGAGCGTTCCGCGAGTTCGGTCGCGGGGCGGATGCCGGCGGCCATCACCACCAGGTCGGCGGGGATGCGGTCGCCGTTCTTGAACTCGACCGAGCCGACCCGGCCATTGCCGGCATCGTGCAGGGCCTGGGTTTGCTCGCACAGGCGAAAGTGCAGGCCACGGTCCTCAAGCGCGGTTTGCAGCAAGCGGCCGCTGACGCTGTCGAGTTGCCGTTCCAGCAACCATTCGCCGTTGTGCACCACGGTGACGTGCATGCCGCGCAGCATCAGGCCATTGGCCGCTTCCAGGCCGAGCAGGCCGCCACCGATGACCACCGCGTGCTTGTGGGTTTTTGCGGTGTTGATCATGGCTTGGGTGTCGGCGATGTCGCGGTAGCCGATCACGCCGTGCAACGTGTTGCCCGGGATCGGCAGGATGAACGGGGTCGAGCCGGTGGCAATCAGCAGGCGGTCGTATTCGGCCTCGGTGCCGTCGTCGGCGATGACCCGACGTTTGATCCGGTCGATTTCTACGACTCTGCGGTTGAGCAGCAACTTGATGTTGTTGTCCAGGTACCAGTCCAGGTCGTTGAGCGCGATCTCTTCGAAGGTTTGCTCGCCGGCCAGTACCGGCGACAGCAGGATGCGGTTGTAGTTGGTATGGGGTTCGGCACCGAAG
The DNA here is from genome assembly GCF_000282415.1 of Pseudomonas sp. GM60. Taxonomy (NCBI): domain Bacteria; kingdom Pseudomonadati; phylum Pseudomonadota; class Gammaproteobacteria; order Pseudomonadales; family Pseudomonadaceae; genus Pseudomonas; species Pseudomonas sp. GM60. The sequence continues at coordinate 32,497 of NZ_AKJI01000038.1, read as the reverse complement.
ACCGTGATGTCGTACAGCTCGTTGCTCAGCTTGAGCAGCTCTTCCAGGGTGCGAACCCCGGCCATGCCGTTGCCGATCATCACCAGTTTTAGTTTTTTCATCAGGTTCTCCGGGGAGCTCGGCCCCGCCTCGACAGGGCGTTCAGGTCGTGCTCGACAAATTTTGCGCAAACAAAAAAAGGCGTCCCGCTAGTTGCCTAGCGAGGACGCCTTTGTCCTGGTCCCGTTCTCTCGGGAAGCGCATCCTTCGTCGTTGAAGGCTGGGCTTTATGTCTGTTGAGAGAGGTAATGCAGTGGTTGTGCCAAGTTGACCATGGGCCGGTTTTATTGGCTTTGAACGCTTTATCAATTGCTGCGGGTGCACCGTATCGAAGCGTGCTGCCCGATATTGAAGCGTAGGGCGATCAAGTTGTGGCGGTTTGCAGTCCGCCTTCGTCGGAACGCCGCCCGGAGCAAGCCCGCTCCCACAGGGGAACGCATTCCAAATGTGGGAGCGGGCTTGCTCGCGAAAGGCGCGACTCGGTCTAGCCGCGAAACAGCAAAACCAGCAGCACCATATTCACCAGCAGCGCCACCAACGCCAACGTCCGCCAGACCTTCACTGGCTCGCGCTCCAGCAGTGGCCGGGGCCGTACGCTCAAACTGCGTCGTTCACCCTGTTCCAGCACCAATAACCATTCTTCCGCGGTTTCGAATCGCTCCGCCGGGTCCGCCGCCACCGCGCGCTCCAGGCTTTGTGCGATCCACTCGGGCAGGTCCGGGCGGTAGCGACTGGCGCTTACCGGTACACCAAACCGTGGACGCTGGAACGCTTCGATTTCGCCGTAGGGATAATGCCCGGTGAGCAGGAAATACAAGGTCACGCCGGCCGCATACAGATCCTGTTGCGGGCTCGGCACGTCACCGCGGAAAGCTTCCGGCGCAATGTAACTGGGTGTTCCGGGCAGGGTCGAGGCCTGATCTTCAGACAGGCCAGGGCAGTAGGCCAGGCCGAAATCCAGCAGCCGCAGTTCGCCGTCATCCCCCAGCAGCAGATTCTCCGGTTTGATGTCGCGATGCAGAATCTGCCGTCGATGCAACATGCCGACCGCCCGCAGCAAACGTTCCGCCAGATCCTGCCATTGGGCCAGCGGCAGCGTTGTGGTTCGCTCAGCCAGTTGCGCCAAAGTCGAGCCGGAATATTCACGCATCACGTAGTACAAATGCTGACGCTGACTGGCGGCGTGGACTTCAGGGAAATGCCGGCCGGCCACGCGCTTGAGAAACCATTCCTCCGACAGCAAGGCTTGTCCGGCCAGGTGATCGTCGCGCAACGCGCCGGGCAGGGTTTTCAGCAGCCAGGGTTGTTGCTGAGCGTCGCGCACCCGATAGAGCAGCGACTGCTGGCTTTGGCCGAGTATTCCTTCGACGTGCCAGCCCTCAAACGTCTGGCCCGGTTTCAGCGCTGGCGGCAGTGGCCATTGCTGCACATGAATCAACGCATCGCCGATGCTCGTTTCACCGAGGGCGTCGACCCGCACCAATAACGCGCTGGCGTTGTCCTGACTGCCCGCCAGATGCGCCGCATTCACCAGGGTTTGCGCGGCGCTGTGCAGATCCGGTTGATCGCGCAAAATCGCCGCAATCGCGGTGTCGCCCAGCACGGCCCAGATGCCGTCGCTGAGCAGCACGAAATGCTCATTCAGCCGCAGTTCGCCATCGAGAAAATCCAGCACCAGATGCTGATCGAGGCCGAGCGCCCGTTTGAGCACATGCTGCATGCCAGGTTGATCCCAGACGTGGTCCTCCGTGACCCGCTGCAATTGATCGGCGTGCCAGCGATAAACCCTGCAGTCCCCGACATGCGCCAAGGTAAAACGCCTGCCGCGCACGACCAAGGCACTGACCGTGGTCAACAGCGGTTGCCCACCGCCATTGGCCTGCAACCAGCGATTTTGCGCCAGCAGCAAACGATCCAGTGCCTGGGCGACACCCCAGGTTTCCGGGGTGGCGTAGTAGTCCAGCGCCAGCGCCTGCAAGGTCGAACGTGCCGCGAGGCCGCCATCGGCGCACTGGCTGACGCCGTCGGCGATGGCGAACAGGTAACCCTTGCTCGCCGCCAGTGCCGGGGCCGGCGTCACCAGGCGCAGGGCGTCCTGGTTCTCCTCGCGCGGACCGATGGCGCTGGCTTCGGCAAAACTCAGTTGCAGGCTCATTCAGCCCTCACACCCGCGCAGCGGTGACGGCCGCCGAACCCCAAGTGGTTCTCCAGCGACGCTTCACACCGTGCAGACCGAACCAGGCGAGGACGCCGAGGCTGGCGAACAACCACAGCGCCAGTTGATAACTGCCGGTGCTTTGCTTGATCGCGCCCATGCCTGCCGCGAGGGCGAAGCCGCCGATACCACCGGCCATGCCGATCAAACCGGTCATTACACCGATCTCGCGACGAAAACGTTGCGGGACCAATTGGAAAACCGCGCCGTTACCGGCACCCAGGCCGAGCATCGTGCAGACGAAAAGTGCCAGCGCCGCGTAGGAACTCGGCAAGTTGAAACCCACCGCCGCAATGCAGATCGCCGCCACCGTGTACATCGCCAGCAGTGTGCGAATCCCGCCGAAGCGGTCGGCCAGTGCGCCGCCCAGAGGACGCATCAAACTGCCGCCAAACACGCAGGCCGCCGTGTAGTAACCGGCAGTCACCGGGCTCAGGCCGTATTGGTCGTTGAAGTAGCCGGGCAGGGCGCTGGCAAGGCCGATGAAGCCGCCAAAGGTCACGCTGTAGAAAAACATGAACCACCAGCTGTCGCGGTCGCCCAGGGCTTTGAAGTAGTCGGACACCGACTTGGCTTTCGGCCGTTCAGGCGCGTTTTTGGCCAGCCAGGCGAAGACGATGATGGTCAGGATCAGCGGGATCAGCGCGAAGCCGAACACGTTGCTCCAGCCGAACGCGGCGGCCAGCACCGGAGCGATCAGCGCGGCGAGCACGGTGCCCGAGTTACCGGCCCCGGCGATGCCCATGGCCTTGCCTTGATGCTGCGGCGGATACCACTGCGACGCCAGCGGCAGGGCCACGGCGAACGACGCGCCCGCCATGCCGAGGAACAAGCCCAGCAGCAGTGCTTGTTCGTAACTTTGGATGCCGTGCTTCCAGGCGACGAACAGGGCGCAGATGACGATCACCTGGCCGATCAGCCCGGCGGTTTTTGGCGACAGGCGATCGGCCAGCATGCCCATGATAAAGCGCAGTACGGCCCCGGCCAGAATCGGCGTGGCCACCACCAGCCCGCGTTGTTGGGTGGTCAGGTGCAGGTCGGCGGCAATCTGCACCGCCAGAGGGCCGAGCAGATACCAGACCATGAAACTCAGGTCGAAATAGAGGAAGGCCGCGAACAGGGTCGGGGTATGGCCGGATTTCCAGAAGCTTGAATTCATCGCGCACCTCAGCTGTGAGTCGTCTCGAGAAGGAGTCATGAGCTTGCAGGTGGGGGGCCGCAACGGCCGCACCACCGGCCCCGGTCTGTGGGGCCAAAACAAAAAAACGCCGCCACCCGATTCGCCATGGGCAAATGAGGTGAGCGACGTCTTTGTCGTAGGTGGGGCAACCGCCGTTGGTTACCTGTAGTGATTGCTTAGCGAGATTTGTGCCAACAGTCCGAGACCGAGTCGACCCTTTCGCGGGCAAGCCTCGCTCCTACAGTTCGAGCGCAATTCTTCTGTAGGAGCGAGGCTTGCCCGCGAAGGGGTCCTTCAGCCGAGCAACTCACTCATCGCAATGATCTGCTCCGCCACCTGAATCAGCTTCTGCTGCCGGCTCATGGCCTGGCGGCGCATCAGCGTGTAGGCCTCTTCCTCGTTGCAGTCCTTCATCTTCATCAGCAGCCCCTTGGCCAGCTCGATGCGCTTGCGCTCGGCCAGTTGCTGGTCGCGGGCGTGCAGTTGCGCGCGCAGGGCCTGGTCGCTTTCGAAGCGTGCCATGGCCACGTCGAGAATCGGCTGCAAGCGTTGTGCGTGGATGCCTTCGACGATGTAGGCGCTGACCCCGGACTTGATCGCCTGACGCATCACGTCGGGGTCATGTTCGTCGGTAAACATCACAATCGGCCGTGGCTGGTCTCGACTCACCAGCACCACTTGCTCCATCACATCGCGGCTCGGTGACTCGGTATCGATCAAAATCACATCCGGACGCACCGTTTCGACGCGCGCGGGCAGGTCGATGGTCAGGCCGGACTCGTCGATGACCTCGAATCCGGCTTCGGTCAGGGCGGCCTTCAAGCGGCCGACTTTCTTCGCGGTGTCGTTGATCAGCAGGATACGCAGCATGTTCGTAGTCTCCTGTCAGCGGCTGGCGAGTAGGGGCGAGCTGTCGCTCATGGCGTGCAGTTTGAAGCTGCGGGCATATCCGGCCGGGTCCGAGCCGTCCCAGATTTTGCCGTCGATCAACTGGCTGCTGCGCATTTCCCTGGCCGAAGAGTCGACATCAACCGCGCTGGCGGCCTCTCGATACAAGTCTAGTTGCTGGACCTGACGGGCCACGGCGAGGTAGTCCGGGTCGTCGCGCAGCAAACCCCAGCGACGGAACTGGGTCATGAACCACATGCCATCGGACAGATAAGGCTGATTGACCTCGCCAGCGCCATGGAAGCGCAGCGCGTGCAGGTCTTGCCAGCGGTTGCCGAGGCCGTCGGCGTAGTCGCCGAGCAGGCGCGGTTCGATGCAGTCGAGCGGCGCGTCCAGGTATTGGGGGGCGCTCAGCAACTGCGCGGTGCTGCGGCGATTCTCGACGCTTTCTTCAATGAAACGGCTGGCCTCCAGAATCGCCTTCACCAGCGCCCGGGCGGTATTGGGGTATTGCTCGACGAAGGCGCGGGTGCAGCCGAGGACTTTTTCCGGATGATCGGGCCAGATGGTCTGGGTCGTTGCCATGGTGAAGCCGAGATTGTGTTTCACGGCGCTGGCGGACCAGGGCTCACCGACGCAGAAACCGTCGATTCGCCCGGCTTGCAGGTGCGCGACCATTTGCGGCGGCGGCACTACCACACTGTCGACGTCATGCAGCGGATGAATGCCCTGGCTCGCCAGCCAGTAATACAGCCACATGGCGTGGGTGCCGGTCGGAAAAGTCTGGGCGAAGGTGAGTTTTGGGCGAGTTTGGTGCACGTGGCGGTCCAGTGCTTCAGGACCGGTCACGCCCAACGCCTGCAAGCCGTGGGAAAGGTTGATGCTCTGGCCGTTCTGGTTCAGGCCCATGAGCACCGCCATCTCGGTCGGCGCCACGCCGCCGATGCCCAGGTGCACGGCGTAGATCAAACCGTACAGGCTGTGGGCGGCATCGAGTTCGCCGCTGACCAGTTTGTCCCGCAGGTTGGCCCAGGAAGACTGGCGCTTGAGATTCAAGGTCAGGCCGTAGGGCTGGGCGAAGCCCTGAGTGGCGGCGACCACCACCGAGGCGCAATCGCTCAAGGCCATGAAACCGAGGTTGATGTCGGTCTTTTCCGGGGCATCGCTGCCGTTGACCCAGGCCAGAGGGCCCGCTGTGGTTTCATTCATGGCAAAACACCTTCCAAAAAAAACGTCGTCCCAGGCCTTCGCGCAAGCAAAGCCGTGTGACGACGCCATTGTCCTTCCACTCATCCCGTCGTTGGCATGAGTGCTGATGCCTGTGTTGGTGCAAGGCATATGCCATCGCTTGCTGATTTTGTCGCGCGCCTCGCTTGCGACCCCGATGCCCGGCTATAATCGCCGCCTCATTTCGCCGCCATTCGAGTCAACGCCGCCCATGTACACCCTGGCCCGTCAGCTGTTGTTCAAACTTTCCCCGGAAACCTCCCACGATCTGTCCCTGGACCTGATCGGCGCGGGCGGGCGTTTGGGCCTCAACGGCTTGCTGTGCAAGGCGCCGGCAAAAATGCCGGTAAGCGTCATGGGCCTGGACTTCCCGAACCCGGTGGGTCTGGCGGCCGGTCTGGACAAGAATGGCGCGGCCATCGATGGTTTTGCCCAGTTGGGTTTTGGTTTTGTCGAAATCGGCACCATCACGCCGCGTCCACAGCCGGGCAATCCGAAACCACGGATTTTCCGTTTGCCGGAAGCTGAGGCGATCATCAACCGCATGGGTTTCAACAACCTCGGCGTCGATCACCTGCTGGCCCGCGTGGCTGCGGCCAAGTACAAGGGCGTGCTGGGCATCAACATCGGCAAGAACTTCGATACCCCGGTCGAGCGTGCGGTCGTCGATTACCTGATCTGCCTCGACAAGGTCTACGCCCACGCCAGCTATGTGACGGTCAACGTCAGCTCGCCGAACACCCCGGGCCTGCGCAGCCTGCAGTTCGGTGATTCGCTCAAGCAATTGCTGGCTGACCTGGCGACTCGTCGTGCCGAGCTGGCGTTGCGTCACGGTAAACATGTTCCGTTGGCGATCAAGATCGCACCGGACATGACCGACGAAGAAACCGCGCAAGTCGCTCAAGCGCTGATCGAAACCGGGATGGACGCGGTGATCGCCACCAACACCACCCTGAGCCGCGTTGGCGTCGAAGGCATGGAATACGGTGACGAGGCGGGCGGTCTGTCCGGCGCACCGGTTCGTGACAAGAGCACCCACACCGTGAAGGTGCTGGCGGCCGAGTTGGCGGGTCGTTTGCCGATCATCGCCGTGGGCGGCATCACCGAAGGCAAGCATGCCGCCGAGAAAATCGCGGCGGGTGCGAGCCTGGTGCAGCTCTATTCCGGCTTCATCTATAAAGGCCCGGCGCTGATTCGCGAGTCCGTGGACGCCATCGCCGCCCTGCGCTAAACCCCGTACCTGTAGGAGCCGGCTTGCCGGCGATAGCGGTGGGTCAGCGACACATGTATCGCCTGATAGGACGCCATCGCCAGCAAGCCGGCTCCTACAAGGGGAATGTGTTTTGTCAGAATGCAGGCATAAAAAAGGGCCCCTTGAAGGAGCCCCTGGGCCGAAGCCCGCCGCCCGGATGGGGCGTGCGTGGTAAGTCGTTACGTAATCAGGTTGTCGTGTCGGAGTGTGTGCCCTGTGTTAGCCGACGGCGTGAAGTTCGTTGAGTCTATGGATTCCCGCAGTGCCGGTCATACCGTCCCAGTTGTCGCCGCGTCCTTCTCGCCAGCCGTTAATCCAGGCTTGGCGTACTGACGGTAGAGTAAATGGGCAAAGCTCACGGGATTTGCCACCAACGCCATATTGATATCCGCGTAAAAATGCTCTTTCCAACGGATCACGCTTAAGTCTTCTCATAGGGTGTTGCCCTCACTTGTTGACTGTATGTATCGCGTTGACCTCAATCGAGGTCTGGCAGAAATGTCTGCCGTTGGGGGGCTCGCTGCCGGCGTGGCGAGCCAAGGTGTTGACGTCCGTTGTGGCGCCAACCTGTATTGAGTTCTAACCAATGCGTCACATCGAGGGAATGATCGTTTTGTCATAAGGACGTAACCATAAAGATGCTATGGCCATAAGTAACACGATGTTTGTCCCGTGTTTATTAGCCAAAGCCCTGTATGATCGGCCCCCCGCAGGATGATGGGGTTAATCCTTTAGTGAGAATGCCTCGCGTTGGTCTCGGGCATTATTCGACGAAGGGTCGAGTTATGACATTTTGTTGCATCAACTTTTTTATCTGCCCGTGCATCTAAGCTCTTCTAACCTGAGCAGCACGGGTGGGACGGCACACTTTCGTGCCACGCGGGCGCTCTTTTAGAAAAGCGCCTGATTGAAAACCGGGCCGGCAATGCGTTGTCGGTTCACTTAGCCAAAGGCTCTGAAATTCCAATGTCCGATCAATTCGAAATCTTCCTCACTTGCCCCAAAGGCCTCGAAGGCCTGCTCATCGAGGAAGCCGTCGGGCTTGGCCTTGAAGAAGCGCGTGAGCACACCTCTGCCGTGCGCGGCATGGCAACCATGGAAACCGCTTATCGCCTGTGCCTGTGGTCGCGTCTGGCGAACCGGGTTCTGCTGGTGCTCAAGCGTTTCCCGATGAAGGACGCCGAAGACCTGTATCACGGCGTGCTCGATATCGAGTGGCAAGACCACATGCTCAACGACGGCACCCTGGCCGTCGAGTTCAGCGGTCACGGTTCGGGCATCGATAACACGCACTTCGGCGCCCTGAAAGTCAAAGACGCCATCGTCGACAAACTGCGTACCCCGCAGGGCGACCGTCCGTCCATCGACAAACTCAACCCGGACCTGCGCATTCACCTGCGCCTGGACCGTGGCGAAGCGATCCTGTCCCTCGACCTCTCCGGCCACAGCCTGCACCAGCGTGGCTATCGCCTGCAGCAAGGCGCGGCGCCGCTGAAGGAAAACCTCGCGGCCGCCATCCTGATCCGTTCCGGCTGGCCGCGCATTGCCGCCGACGGCGGCGCGCTGGCTGACCCGATGTGCGGTGTCGGTACGTTCCTCGTCGAAGCGGCGATGATCGCCGCCGATATGGCACCGAACCTGCGTCGCGAGCAGTGGGGCTTCACTGCGTGGCTTGGCCACGTGCCGGCGCTGTGGAAAAAGCTTCACGAAGAAGCCACCGAGCGCGCTGCGGCCGGTCTGGCCAAACCACCGCTGTGGATTCGTGGCTACGAAGCCGACCCGCGCCTGATTCAACCGGGCCGCAACAACGTCGAGCGTGCCGGCCTGAGCGAGTGGATCAAGATCTACCAGGGCGAAGTCGGCACGTTCGAGCCGCGTCCGGACCAGAACCAGAAAGGCCTGGTGATCTGCAACCCACCGTACGGCGAGCGTCTGGGCGACGAGGCGAGCTTGCTCTACCTCTACCAGAACCTCGGCGAGCGTCTGCGTCAGGCCTGTCTGAACTGGGAAGCGGCGGTGTTCACCGGCGCGCCGGACCTGGGCAAGCGCATGGGTATCCGCAGCCACAAACAGTATTCGTTCTGGAACGGCGCGTTGCCGTGCAAGCTGTTGCTGATCAAGGTCACGCCGGATCAGTTCGTCACCGGCGAGCGTCGCACCCCGGAACAGCGTCAGGTCGAGCGCGAACAGGCGGAATACGATCAGGCACCGAACGAGCCGCAGGAACGCCAGTACAACAAAAACGGTAACCCGATCAAACCGGCCGCGGCACCCGCTCCGGTGATCGAGCAACCGCGTTTGAGCGAAGGCGGGCAAATGTTTGCCAACCGCCTGCAAAAGAACCTCAAGGCGCTGGGCAAGTGGGTCAAGCGTGAAGGCATCGACTGCTATCGCGTCTACGATGCCGACATGCCGGAATACTCGATGGCCATCGACCTGTATCAGGATTGGGTTCACGTCCAGGAATACGCCGCGCCGAAATCCATCGACCCGGAAAAAGCCTCGGCGCGCATGTTCGATGCTCTGGCAGCCATTCCACAGGCGTTGAACATCGACAAGAACCGCGTAGTGGTCAAGCGTCGCGAGCGTCAGAGCGGCACCAAGCAGTACGAACGCCAGGCGGCGCAAGGCAAGTTCGTCGAGGTCAACGAAGGCGGCGTGAAGCTGCTGGTCAACCTCACCGACTACCTCGACACCGGGCTGTTCCTCGACCACCGGCCAATGCGCATGCGCATCCAGAAAGAGGCGGCCGGCAAACGCTTCCTCAATCTGTATTGCTACACCGCGACGGCCAGCGTCCACGCAGCCAAGGGCGGCGCGCGCAGCACCACCAGCGTCGACTTGTCGAAAACCTACCTCGACTGGGCGCGTCGCAACCTGTCGCTGAACGGTTTCTCCGACAAGAACCGTCTGGAGCAGAGCGACGTGATGGTCTGGCTGGATGCCTGCCGTGACGAGTTTGACCTGATCTTCATCGACCCGCCGACCTTCTCCAACTCCAAGCGCATGGAAGGGATCTTCGACGTGCAGCGCGATCAGGTGCAGTTGATCGACCTGGCCATGGCGCGACTGGCGCCGGGTGGCGTGTTGTACTTCTCCAACAACTTCCGCAAGTTCGCGCTCGAGGAAAACCTCACCGAGCGTTACGCGGTCGAGGAGATCACGACCCAGACCATCGATCCGGACTTCGCCCGCAACGGCAAGATCCACCGGGCCTGGAAAATCACTGCGCGTTGACAGTTTTTTGCATTGGATCCACAGAGCCTTGATTTTTAAAGGCTCTTGGCTTCTTTCAGTGCTGGTCAAATTGATGGCTAATAGCTATAACTCATCGCATGGCCAATGGGCTTTTCCGGCACCTGGCGTTTTGAGTTGCCTCTATGTCGTTGCACGCCGTGCGCCCAAAGATCCTGGGTTTTATCAGTGAAGACGTCTCGGCCTGGCTGGTCGCGCTGTTTGTATTGGTCGTCGGCGGGGTTCTCACCGGGTTGCTCGCCTGGTCGACCCTGAATCTGTTTCACCAACAATTGCGGCAACGTTTCCAACTGCTGGCCAGTGAACGTTACAGCCGTATCGAAGAACGTTTCGAAGATCAGGAGCAGCGCCTCGATGGCCTGCGCCGATTCTTTGTCAATTCCGATTCGGTTGCCCGCGAGGAATTCGACGGTTACACCCAACCTTTGCTGCACCGGACTCAGGCCTATTCGTTCGCCCTGCGGGTCAGTCGTGCCGAGCGGGCGGAGTTTGAGCGTCGGGTGCGGAAAGAGGGGGTACCCGATTTCAACATTCGTGAGCTCAATGCCGACGGTCAGCTGCAATTGGCGGCGGAGCGCGATGAGTATGTCGCGGTGCTGTACAGCCAGACCCAGAGCAAGCTCGGCTCACCGTTGGGCTACGATCTGGCCGCGCAGCCCCTGCGCCGTGCCACCCTGGACCGGGCGGACCAGCATGGCCGGATGGCGGTGTCGCAGCCGATGCATCTTGTCGCTATCGAGCCGGCTTATGCACGGGGCGTGTTGCTGGTGGCGCCGGTCATGCCACGCAGCAGTCCAGACACGAAACCTTACGGTTATGTGATGGCGGTGATCAGCATGCGGCAGTTGCTGGCCGATGGCTTGCCGGAAGCGGGCCGCGATTATCTGTCAGTGCGAATCCTCGACCTGTCCATCGAAGAACAGCACGAAGTGCTTTACGAATCGCCCAACGGCCCTGCCGTCAGTGAGTTGTCCGCGACCCGGCTGCTGCGGCTGGCCGACCATGACTATCAGGTCGACATCCAGCCCAGCGAGGCCTTCCTGCAAGCCAACCACTCTTCGGTCAGCAGCCTGGTGGTGCTGGGTGGTTTGCTCAGTCTGCTGCTCAGCTCGCTGCTTTATGTGTTGGTCAGTCAGCGTCAACGCGCGCTGAAAATGGTCGAGCAGCGGACCCAGGAGTTGCGCGCCCGAGAGCAGGAGCTGCGCGGCACCCATGGTCAACTGCGTGGCGTATTGAATGCCGCGACCCAGGTGGCAATCATCGCCACCGACCTGCGCGGCGTCATCAGCACGTTCAACGCTGGGGCGGAGCAGATGCTCGGCTACTCAAGCGTGGAAGTGGTGGGGCACATGACCCTGGAAAACCTGCACCTGCCCCGGGAGCTTGCTGCGCGTTCGGCCGAATTGAGTGCACGTTATGGCAAACCGATTCCGACCTGCCAGGCGATGTTGGTCGAGGGCGGCGAGGAGGGCGGTCACGAGGCGCGGGAGTGGACGCTGGTGCGTGGCGATGGCAGCCAGTTGACGGTGAACATGCTGGCGACCCCGGTGCTCGACGAGCAAGGTTTGTGGGTCGGGCACCTGGCTATCTGCATCGACGTCACCGAGCGCAAACGGGTGTACGAAGCGCTCGCCGCACGGGATTTGCTCTTGAAGAAACTCAGTGCCCATGTGCCCGGCGGGATTTACCAGTTCAAGATGGAATTCGACGGGCGCTTCAGTGTGATCTACGCCAGCGACGGCATCCGCGATATCTACGAGCTCGAGCCAGATGTCTTGTTGCTCAATGCCGAGGCGATTTTCACCCGGATTCACCCCCAGGACACCACCCGGGTCCGCGCTTCGATCCGGGCGTCGGCGGACACGCTCAGCCCGTGGCGCGAAGAGTACCGCGTGCAGTTGCCAACGCGGGGGGTGCGCTGGGTCCGTGGCGAAGCGACCCCGGAAGAACTGCCCGGCGGCGGCGTGCTCTGGCATGGCTATATCTCGGACATCTCCGACCTCAAGCGCGTCGAAGAAGAGCTGCGGGCGCTGTCGATCACCGACTCGCTGACCGGGATCCACAACCGTCGCTACTTCCAGGAGCGCCTGACCACCGAGATGGTTCGTGTGGAGCGCGGTGGCGGCGAGTTGTCGGTGATCATGCTCGACATCGACCATTTCAAACGCATCAATGACCAGCATGGCCACGCCGTGGGCGATCGGGTGTTGCAGGCGGTGTGCGAGCGCATCGGCAATCGCCTGCGTCGCACCGATGTGTTTTGTCGCCTGGGCGGTGAAGAGTTCATGGTGCTCTGCCCGGACATCGATGGCGAACAAGCCTATGGGCTGGCGCTGGAGCTGTGGCAGGGCTTGCGCAGTTCACCGATCGACGACGTCGGGATCGTCACGGCGAGTTTCGGCATTGCCAGTTGGCGTGTCGACGAAGGCGCGGATGCGCTGTTGCTGCGGGCGGACTCGGGGGTGTATGCGGCGAAACAGGCGGGACGGGATCGGGTTCAGGGCGAGTTGAATTAGCTGCTGGCTGCACGCATACCCCTGTAGGAGCGAGCCTGCTCGCGAAAAACGTCAACGATAACGCGTGTTGTCTGAATGAACGCGGTGTCTGGAAGTTTTTCGCGAGCAGGCTCGCTCCTACAGGGGATCTGCGGTGTTTTACAGAACCGAAGCCGTATCCGGCAGTTTCGGCTGGCGATACAAGTCCAACAGCACCTGATCCAGCACCGACGATGCGCCAAACGGGGCCTTGTCGTTGAGGATCGCCACCACCGCCCAAGTGTTGCCATTGACGTCGCGGCTGAAGCCGGAGATCGCGCGCACGGTGTTCAGGGTGCCGGTCTTGACGTGGGCTTCGCCGCGCATCGCGGTGGTCTTCAGGCGTTTGCGCATGGTGCCGTCGGTGCCGGCAATCGGCATCGAACTGATGAACTCGGCAGCGTACGGGCTATGCCACGCGGCTTGCAGCATCGCCGCCATTTCACGGGCGCTCACGCGTTCTGCGCGGGACAGGCCGGAACCGTTTTCCATCACCAGGTGCGGCGCGGTAATGCCTTTCTTCGCCAGCCACTGACGCACCACGCGCTGGGCCGCTTTGGCGTCATCGGCGTCGGCGTCGGTGCGGAACTTCTGGCCCAGGCTCAGGAACAGCTGCTGCGCCATGGTGTTGTTGCTGTATTTATTGATGTCGCGGATGACTTCCGCCAGGTCCGGCGAGAAGGCACGAGCCAGGACCTTGGCGTCTTTCGGCGTGGCCGCCAGAACGTCCCTGCCCTGAATGCTGCCGCCCAGTTCCTTCCAGATCGCCCGGACGGCACCGGCGGTGTACGTCGCGTGGTCGAGCAGCGACAGGTAAGTCTGCGAGCTGCAGCCTTCGCCCAACTGCCCGCCGACGGTCACGGTGACGCTGCCGTCGGCCTGGGTCACCGGGTTGTAACGCACGCCACCGGTGCATTGCTTGCCGTTGACAGCCTTGACCTGGTTTTCGATGCGGATGCTGGCAATCGGCGGCTCTACCGAGATCAGCACACGGCCGTTGTCGTTGCGCGCGACGAAGCGCAGGGCCTTGAGGTTGACCAGCAGCGAATCGGGTTTGACCAGGAACGGTTTGTTCTCGTCATTGCCATCATCGTTGAACTCCGGCAGTTGCGGTTGCACGAAGAAGCCACGATCCAGCACCAGGTCGCCGGTGACTTGCGTCACGCCGTTGGCCCGCAGGTCGCGCATCAGCAGCCAGAGTTTTTCCATGTTCAGCTTCGGATCGCCGCCACCCTTGAGGTAGAGGTTGCCGTTGAGAATGCCGCCGCTGAGGGTGCCGTCGGTGTAGAACTCGGTTTTCCACTGGTGGTTCGGGCCGAGCATTTCCAGCGCTGCATAGGTGGTCACCAGTTTCATGGTGGACGCCGGGTTGACCGAGACGTCAGCGTTGAAAATGGTCGGGGTGCCAGGGCCGTTGAGCGGGATCATCACCAGCGACAGGGCGTTGTCCTGCAGCTTGCTGGCCTTGAGGGCTTTTTCGACGTTGGGCGACAGCGCGGTGTTGATGGTGGCGGCGGAAACGGGGAGGGCCAGCGGGAGAAGAAGACTGGCCAGCAGCAGTGGACGCAAAGATTTGATCATCTGAAATAAAACCCTACAGCCGAGGGGAAAAAAGACGAGGGCATGAAGATAATTTCCCTCAGTGGTCATGAAAGTGTCGGCATTATGCCCCAAGGTGTAGCGGCTTGTGCCGTGCCCGCGCCTTCTAATCCGCTATTTTTTTACCGGCGGTAACGCGTTGCGCCCAGAGAGTCGGGCAATTGGCGGCTTAAACTGCTAAAGTGCCGCCCGTTATTACTTATGAGGATTGTTCCAATGGCGACTAACCGTTCCCAGCGTCTGCGCAAAAAACTGTGCGTCGATGAATTTCAAGAGCTGGGTTTCGAACTGAACCTGGATTTCAAAGAAGATTTGGCTGATGAAGCCATTGATGCTTTCCTCGACGCGTTCCTGAAAGAAGCCATGGAAGCCAACGGTCTGGGCTATGTTGGCGGCGACGACTTCGGTCTGGTTTGCCTGCAGAAACGTGGCTCGGTGTCCGAAGAGCAGCGTGCAGCTGTTGAAGCCTGGCTCAAAGGCCGCAGCGAACTGACTGAAGTCACCGTCAGCCCGCTGATCGACGTCTGGTACCCGGAAAAGCCGATCAATCCGGTAGCTTGATGTCATAAAAAACGGCGACCCAAGGGTCGCCGTTTTTTATGCCTGTCAGAAACCACCGCCCGCTCCCCCTGTGGGAGCGAGCCTGCTCGCGATGGACTTCAGAGCACCACGGGGTATCAGATTCCCCGCGTAATCGTTAACGTCCATCGCGAGCAGGCTCGCTCCTACAGGGGACGGTGTGTATCAATCAGCCTTGCGCCAATTCAGAATCACCAGCGTCAACACCCCCGCCACAATCCCCCAGAACGCCGAACCCACGGAAAACAGCGTCAACCCCGACGCCGTGACCATAAAGGTGATCAGCGCCGCTTCGCGTTCCTTCACTTCGGCCATGGCAATGCTCAAGCCATTGATGATCGAGCCGAACAACGCCAGCGCCGCAATCGACAGCACCAGTTCTTTGGGCAGCGCGGCAAACAGCGCCGCCAGCGTCGCGCCGAACACCCCGGCAATCCCGTAGAAAACTCCGCACCACACGGCGGCCGTGTAACGCTTGTTGCGGTCTTCGTGGGCATGCGGCCCGGTGCAGATCGCCGCGCTGATGGCGGCCAGGTTGATCCCGTGGGAACCGAACGGCGCCAGCAGCAGCGAGGCGATGCCCGTCGTAGTAATCAGCGGCGAGGCCGGCACGGTGTAACCGTCGGCGCGCAGCACCGCAATGCCCGGCATGTTCTGCGAGGTCATCGCCACCACAAACAGCGGAATGCCGATGCTGATGGTCGCGGCCAGGGAGAAGTGCGGCGTGGTCCAGACCGGCGTCGCCACTTCCAGGTGAAACGCGCTGAAATCCAGCAGCCCCATGAACCCTGACAGCGCTGTACCGATCAGCAGCGCAGCGAGTACCGCGTAGCGCGGCGACAGGCGCTTGACCACCAGGTAGGTGAAAAACATCCCCAGCACCAGCGCGGTGCGATGTTGGGCGGCGACAAAAATTTCGCTGCCGATCTTGAACAGAATCCCGGCCAGCAACGCGGCGGCCAATGAGGCTGGAATCTTCTTCACCAGGCGTTCGAAGCTGCCGGTCAAGCCACAGATGGTGACCAGCACCGCGCAGGTCATGTAGGCGCCAATGGCTTCGCCGTAACTCACACCGCCCAGGCTGGTGATCAGCAACGCCGCACCGGGTGTCGACCACGCGATGGTGATCGGCGTGCGATAACGCAGGGACAGGCCAATCGAACACACCGCCATGCCAATGGAAATCGCCCAGATCCACGACGAAATCTGCCCGCTGGTCAGGCCTGCCGCTTGCCCGGCCTGGAACATCAGCACCAGGGAGCTGGTGTAGCCGGTCATCATCGCGATGAACCCGGCGACGATGGCGGAAGGGGACGTGTCCGCCAATGGGCGGAGCTGCGTGTGCGTGGCGTCGTTCATGACAACGGTGTTCCTTAATACGTACGAAAATACCCAAAGCAACACAATCCCCAATGTAGGAGCCAGCTTGCTGGCGATGGTGTTTCAGACACATTGATGTTGACTGATACACCATCGCCAGCAAGCTGGCTCCTACAAGGGGATCGCATTGGGCTGCGGATTCTGCGGATAAGCCTAAACTCAAACGTAAGCAATCGTTGCGATACAGCAAAGGCGACAAACAGCCGTACAGTCGTGTTGCCACCATCCATTGTGTACAATCGCGGTGTTTTTTACGCGATACTTGCCAGCGACCCACTGTGCCGTATTACAGTCACGGTCAATTCGCCGCAGTTCTCCCGACTCGAGTGCCCATGAACGAACAGTTGCAACCCCTCAAGAAACAACCGCGAGCAGGCAAAGCCGGCCGCAGCGGTACCCAGGACGATATTGTCTACGCGCATATCTTCGAGGCCATCCTCGAACAGCGCCTGGCGCCCGGCACCAAGTTGAGCGAAGAAGCGCTGGGGGAAATTTTCGGGGTCAGTCGCACCATCATTCGCCGCGCGCTGTCGCGCCTGGCCCATGAAGGCGTCGTGCTGTTGCGGCCGAATCGCGGCGCGGTGGTTGCCAGCCCGAGTGTCGAGGAAGCGCGCCAGGTGTTCCTCGCCCGGCGTCTGGTCGAGCGCGCGATCACTGAACTGGCCGTGCAGCACGCCACCGCCGAGCAAATCGCCGAGTTGCGGCAGATGGTCAACGACGAGCGCGACAGCTTTTCCCGTGGCGATCGCGGTGCCGGCATTCGTCTGTCGGGCGAATTCCACCTGAAACTGGCCGAAGCAGCGAAGAATGCACCGCTGATCAGCTTCCAGCGCAGCCTGGTGTCCCAGACTTCGTTGATCATCGCGCAGTACGAAAGCGGCAACCGTTCGCACTGTTCCTATGACGAACACACCCAACTGATCGACGCGATCGAAGCGCGCAACGGTGAGCTGGCGGTGAACCTGATGATGCATCACATGGACCACATCGACAGCAAACTCAACCTCGACGAAGAAAGCGCGTCGGATGATTTGCATGCGGTGTTCTCGCATTTGTTGCAGACCAAGAAGCCAGGGCGTTCGCCGGCGAAAATCTAACGCCGTCCCCTGTAGGAGCGAGCTTGCTCGCGATGATCGTTAACGATTGCGCGGGGTATCTGAAACCCCGCGGCGCCCTTGAGTCCATCGCGAGCAGGCTCGCTCCTACAGGGCATAAAAAATCCCCCGGAATCTGATGATCGCGGGGGATTTTTTATGCCCGAAAAACCTTAGCGCTGATGCACCTGATTCCCCGCCGCATACGTCTGCAACACCGTCCGGTCATCCCCCAGCGTCATCAACACAAACAACGTCTCGGCAATGTTGTTCGCCTGCTTCAAGCGGTAGCTCAGCAACGGCGTGGCGTTGTAATCCAGCACCAGGAAGTCCGCGTCGGTGCCCGGTTGCAGTGTGCCGATCTTGTCCTCAAGCCTCAGTGCCCGTGCGCCGCCCAGCGTCGCCAGGTACAACGATTTGAACGGGCTCAGTCGCGCCCCTTGCAGTTGCATGACCTTGTACGCCTCGTTCAACGTTTGCAGCAGCGAGAAACTGGTGCCGCCGCCCACATCGGTGCCGATGCCGACATTGAGTTTGTGCTTCTCGGCCATCGGCAGGTTGAACAGGCCGCTGCCGAGGAAGAAGTTCGAGGTCGGGCAGAACGAGATGGCCGAGCCGGTTTCTGCCAATCGCGCGCATTCGTCATCGCACAGGTGCACGCCGTGGGCGAAGACCGAGCGCTCGCCGAGCAACTGGTAGTGATCGTAGACGTCCAGGTAGCCTTTACGCTCCGGGAACAGTTCCTTGACCCACTCGATTTCCTTGAGGTTTTCGCTGATGTGGGTCTGCATGTACAGGTCCGGATATTCACTCAGCAACTGGCCGGCGAGGGTGAGCTGTTCCGGGGTGCTGGTCGGGGCGAAACGCGGCGTCACGGCGTAGTGCAAGCGACCCTTGCCGTGCCAGCGCTCGATCAACGCCTTGCTTTCGACATAGCTGGATTCGGCGGTGTCGGTCAGGTAGTCCGGCGCGTTGCGGTCCATCATCACCTTGCCGGCGATCATCCGCAGGTCCAGCTGTTCAGCCGCTTCGAAGAACGAGTTCACCGATTGCGGGTGCACGCTGCCGAATACCAGCGCGGTGGTGGTGCCGTTGCGCAGCAGTTCCTTGATGAAAATGTCTGCGACTTCGTCGGCGTGAGTCTTGTCGGCGAACTGGCTTTCACACGGGAAGGTGTAGGTGTTGAGCCAGTCCAGCAACTGCTCGCCGTAGGCACCGACCATGCCGGTTTGCGGCAAGTGGATGTGGGTGTCGATGAAACCGGGGGTGATCAGCGCGTCCTGATAATGAGTGATCTCGATATCGGCGGGCAGGGTTGGCAGCAATTCGCTGGCGTGACCGAGCGCGCTGATCTGGCCGTTATCGACCACCAGCAAACCGTCTTCGAAATACTCGTACGAGGCTTCGATACCCACTTCAGCGGGGTCGGCGATGCTGTGCAGGATGGCGGCGCGGTAGGCTTTGCGAGTCAGAGGCATGGGCGTTCTCAATTAGAGGCTTGGCTGCGGCGTGAAGCAGGCAGCAGTTTGGCAATCGACGATCCGGCACTGGCGGTGTGCTGGCCGAAATTCGCGTTATAGGTGGCGATGATTTCGCCGGCGATGGAGATGGCGATTTCCACAGGCAATTTGCCTTTGACTTCGCCGATGCCCATCGGGCAGCGCATGCGTTGCAGCACGCTGCTGTCAAAACCACGGTCGCGCAGGCGGTGTTCGAACTTCACCCGTTTGGTTTTCGAACCGATCAGGCCGAAGTAGGCGAAGTCGTTGCGCTTGAGGATCGCGGCGGTGAGTTCGAGGTCGAGCTGATGATTGTGGGTCATGACGATGCAGTAGCTGCCGGCGGGCAGGTCGTCGATTTCATCCACCGGCTCTTCGGCGACGATTTTGCGCACGCCGTGGGGGATCTGTTCAGGGAATTCATCTTCCCGCGAGTCGATCCAGCGCACCCGGCAGGGCAGGCTGGCGAGCAGCGGCACCAGTGCTCGACCGACATGGCCGGCGCCGAACACGGCGATCTGCGCCTGGACCTGGCCCATCGGTTCGAACAGCAACACGGTCACTCCGCCGCAGCACTGGCCGAGGCTGGCGCCGAGGCTGAAGCGCTCCAGGTGCGTGTCCTGTTTGCCACTGGCGAGCATCTCGCGGCCGATCTGCATGGCCTTGTATTCCAGATGCCCGCCACCGATGGTGTCGAAGGTCTGGCTGGCGCTGATGACCATTTTCGAACCGGCATTGCGCGGCGTCGAGCCGAGCTCTTCGATGATGGTCACCAACACGCAGGGTTCACCGCGGTTTTGCAGGTCGGCGAGGGCGTCGATCCAGTTGTACATGTTTCACCTCGACATCTGTGTTGTCTGTTCGGGCCTCATCGCTGGCAAGCCAGCTCCTACAGGGTTCGCGTCGTACACTAAATCGCGATCCACCACCGATCTGTAGGAGCCAGCTTGCTGGCGATCCAGGCGCCTCGGTCTAGAGCGGAGCCAACTCGGTTTCGGTTTCAACGGCCTTCGCCGCCTTCAACTGCCGCATCTGCTCACAGCCCCACAACACCCGCTCCGGCGTCGCCGGCGCATCGATTTTCGGTTGATGTTTGTAATCACCCAGGCTCGCCACAGCGTCCTTGATCGCACACCACGACGCGATGCCGAGCATGAACGGCGGCTCACCCACAGCCTTGGAATGGAACACCGTGTCTTCCGGGTTCTTGCGGTTTTCCACCAGCTTCACCCGCAGGTCCAGCGGCATGTCGGCGACCGCCGGAATCTTGTAGCTCGCCGGGCCGTTGGTCATCAGTTTGCCCTTGGCATTCCAGACCAGCTCTTCCATGGTCAGCCAGCCCATGCCCTGGATGAAACCGCCCTCGACCTGACCGATGTCGATGGCCGGGTTCAGCGAGGCGCCGACGTCGTGGAGGATGTCAGTGCGCAGCATTTTGTACTCGCCGGTCAGCGTATCGACGATCACTTCACAGCACGCCGCGCCGAACGCGTAGTAGTAGAACGGCCGACCACGGGCCTGGCTGCGGTCGTAGAAGATTTTCGGGGTCTTGTAGAAGCCGGTGCTCGACAGCGAGACCTGAGCGAAATACGCCTGTTGGATCAGCGCTTCGAACGTCAGGATGTGATCGCGAACCCGTACGTGGCCGTTGTGGAATTCCACGTCTTCTTCGCTGACCTTGTACTGGCGCGCAGCAAATTCAACCAGGCGTTTCTTGATGATTTCCGCCGCGTTTTGCGCAGCTTTACCGTTCAGGTCAGCACCGCTGGAGGCGGCGGTCGGCGAGGTGTTCGGCACCTTGTCGGTGTTGGTCGCGGTGATCTGCACGCGGTCCATTTCCACCTGGAACACTTCGGCCACGACCTGCGCGACTTTGGTGTTCAAGCCCTGGCCCATTTCCGTGCCGCCATGGTTCAGGTGGATGCTGCCGTCGGTGTAGACGTGCACCAGCGCACCGGCCTGGTTGAGGAAACTGGCGGTGAAGGAAATACCGAATTTCACCGGGGTCAGCGCCAGGCCTTTTTTCAGGATCGGGCTGTTGGCGTTGTAGCGGCGAATCGCTTCGCGGCGCTCGGCGTACTGGCTGCTTTCTTCCAGTTCGGCGGTCATTTCCTCGAGCATGTTGTGCTCGACGGTCTGGTAGTAATGGGTGACGTTGCGCTCGGTCTTGCCGTAGTAGTTGGCCTTGCGCACCGCCAGCGGGTCGAGGGCCAGATGCCGGGCAATCGCGTCCATGACTTCTTCGATGGCGACCATGCCTTGCGGGCCGCCGAAGCCACGGTAAGCGGTGTTCGATGCGGTGTTGGTCTTGCAGCGGTGACCGTTGATGGTTGCATCGCCGAGGTAGTACGAGTTGTCGGCGTGGAACATCGCACGGTCGACAATCGAGTTCGACAGGTCCGGCGAGCAGCCGCAGTTACCCGCCAGTTCCAGCTGGATGCCGTGCAGGCGCCCGCTGTCGTCAAAGCCCACGTCGTACTCGACATAGAACGGGTGACGCTT
Organism: Pseudomonas sp. GM60; assembly: GCF_000282415.1. NCBI lineage: Bacteria > Pseudomonadati > Pseudomonadota > Gammaproteobacteria > Pseudomonadales > Pseudomonadaceae > Pseudomonas > Pseudomonas sp. GM60. Next base: position 11,254 of record NZ_AKJI01000038.1, on the reverse strand, counting down.
GCCGGTCATCAGCATGTCTTCGACACGCGGCAAGCGCATTTTGGTCGGTTGGCCGGTCAGGTGCGCAATCACCGCGCACAGGCACGCCGGGCTCGCTGCCTGGGTTTCCTTACCACCAAAACCACCGCCCATGCGGCGCATGTCGACGACGATTTTGTTCATCGACACGTCCAGCACTTCCGCCACCAGTTTCTGTACTTCGGTGGGGTTTTGCGTGGAGCAGTAGACGATCATCCCGCCGTCTTCAGTGGGCATCACCGACGAGATCTGTGTTTCGAGGTAGAAGTGCTCCTGGCCGCCAATGTGCAGCGTGCCCTGGATACGATTTTTTGCTGTCGTCAACGCGCCCGCTGAATCACCGCGTTCATGGGTGTGACTGTCCAGCACGAAATGCTTTTTGCGAAAGGCCTCGACCACGTCCAGCACCGGTTCCAGGTCTTCGTATTCGATCATCGCGGCCATGGCAGCTTTGCGTGCGGTCTCCAAGTCACGAGCGGCAACGGCCAGTACCACCTGGCCGACGAACTGCACGGTGTCGATGGCCAGCAACGGATCACCGGGCATCAGCGGGCCGATGTCTTTCAGCCCCGGCACGTCTTCGTGGGTGATGGCGATGCGCACGCCTTCGAAGGCGTAGCAAGGCTTGGTGTCGATGCTGATGATTTTCGCGTGTGCGCGGTCCGACAGCCGTGCGTAAACGTGCAACTGGTTCGGGAATTCCAGACGGTCGTCGATGTACTGCGCTTCACCGGACACATGCTTGGCGGCGCTGTCGTGCTTGACGCTGCGGCCGACGCCGGTGGTCAGGTCCTTGGCGAACAGTTCAGCCAGTTCGGCTTGGGTCTTCTCTACAGCGTGATGATTAGACATAAGCGGTCACCCGAGTCTCGATGTGCGGCGTTTGCAGTTCAATGAAGTATTTGCGCAGCAGGTTTTGTGCACTGAGCAGGCGGTATTCCTTGCTGGCGCGGAAGTCCGAGAGCGGCGTGAAATCTTCGGCCAGTGCAGCGCAGGCGCGTTCGACGGTGGCGTTGTTGAACGGTGAACCGAGTAATACGGCTTCGCAGTTGGCGGCGCGTTTCGGGATGGCAGCCATGCCGCCGAAGGCAACGCGTGCGTCGGCGATCACACCGTTTTCCAGGCGGATGTTGAAGGCGGCGCAAACGGCGGAAATGTCATCGTCCAGACGCTTGGAAACCTTGTACGCACGGAACAGTTGTTCGGCGCTGGCACGCGGCACGATGATCTTCTCGATGAACTCGCTTTCCTGACGCGCGGTGACGCGGTAATCGATGAAGTAGTCTTCCAGGGCCAGGGTGCGGCGGGTTTCGCCCTTGCACAGCACAATCTGCGCGCCCAAGGCGATCAGCAGTGGTGGTGAGTCGCCGATCGGCGAGGCGTTGCCAATGTTGCCGCCGAGGGTGCCCTGGTTGCGGATCTGCAACGAAGCGAAGCGATGCAGCAATTCGCCGAAGTCCGGGTACTCGGCGTTCAAGGCTTCATAGCAGTCGGAGAGGGCGGTGGCGGCGCCGATTTCCAGGCGATCGTCAAAGCGTTCGATACGCTTCATCTCGGCGACGTTGCCGACGTAAATCATCACCGGCAGCGTGCGGTGGAACTGCGTGACTTCCAGCGCCAGGTCCGTGCCGCCAGCCAGCAGCCGGGCCTGTGGATAAGCGTCGTAGAGGTCGGCCAGATCGGCGACGGTCAGCGGCACCAGGCAGCGCTTGTCGCCGCTGTTGAGTTCGCCGATATCGGTCGGCGCGATGGCCTTCAGACGAGCAATGGTCTCGGCTTCGCGAGCGTCGAATTGATCGGGTTGCTTGCCGCAGCAGGATTGCTCGGCGGCTTGCAGAATCGGCCGATAGCCGGTGCAACGGCAGAGGTTGCCGGCCAGTGCTTCGTGCGCTTTATGCGAATCCGGTTGTTCGCTGTTCTTTTGCAGCGCGAACAGCGACATCACGAAACCGGGGGTGCAGAAGCCGCATTGCGAGCCGTGGCATTCGACCATGGCTTTCTGCACGCTGTGCAGTTCGCCTTGGTGCTTGAGGTCTTCGACGCTGATCAGTTGCTTGCCATGCAGCGACGAAACGAACGTCAGGCACGAGTTGAGGCTGCGATAGCGAATGTGTTCGCGGCCATCGTCATCCGATTGCAACTCGCCGACCACCACGGTGCACGCGCCGCAGTCACCGCTGGCGCAGCCTTCTTTGGTGCCGGGTTTGCCCACATGGTCGCGCAGATAATTGAGCACGGTCAGGTTTGGGTCCAGGGCGTGCTCGCTACGGAGTTCCTGGTTAAGTAAAAACTGGATCACGGAAGGCCTCGCAGACTCATTATTGTTGTTAACCGACTTGGACCGAATTTATCAGGTCTGACTTTGCGGTCAATGATTTTCTGACTTAAAGGTCAGGAAATAGCATTTTGTCGATCAACGACTCGTTCCTTCATTATTGACCCTTGCGGGTTAGCCTGCTTTTTGCGGGATTCGTGCCAAAAACCGCCGAGTGGGCACTCCGCCATGACCCCTCATGTGCGCTACACTGCGCCGCTTGTACAGATCGAAGAATTTGAAGGACACCCATGACGTTCAAGGCGCCGGACAGCCTCGCCGAGCAAATTGCTCACCACCTCGCCGAACGCATCATTCGTGGCGAAATGAAGCCCGGGGAGCGCATCCAGGAACAGAAGGTCACGCTGGCCCTCAATGTCAGCCGCGGCTCGGTCCGCGAAGCCTTGCTGATCCTCGAGCGTCGCCACCTGATCGCGATCCTGCCGCGACGCGGCGCGCATGTGACCGAACTCACCGTGCACAAGGTGCAGAGCCTGTGCGCGCTGATGGGCGAGATGTACATCCTGCTCGCCAATGCCGTGGCCACTGGCTGGAAAGTCCAGGCCGACCTGGCGCCGTTCTTGCAAATCCAGCAGCGCCTGACCGCGAGCTACGAGCGTCAGGACATCCATGCCTTCGTCGACGACAGTTTCAATGTGATGCGCGCCACCTACGGGTTTGCCAACAACCCGTACTTGCAGGAAACCGTCGAGAATCTGCAACCGGCCATGAGCCGTGCATATTTCCTCGCCCTGGAGCAGCGCAAGGCCTCGATGAGCGAGTATCTGGAACTGTTCGAACGCTTGCTCGCGGCCGTGATCGCCCGTGACCATGCGCTGATTCGCACCGTGCTGACCGCGTATTGCCAGCGCAGTTGCGATCTGGTGATTGCTGCCCTGACGGACGCTTAAGCGTGCGGCTCAAGTGCATCAAGCTGGCGGGGTTCAAATCCTTCGTCGATCCGACCACGGTGAACTTCCCCAGTAACATGGCGGCGGTGGTCGGGCCCAATGGCTGCGGCAAATCGAACATCATCGACGCCGTGCGCTGGGTGATGGGCGAGAGCTCGGCCAAGAACTTGCGCGGCGAGTCGATGACCGACGTCATCTTCAACGGTTCGACCAGCCGTAAACCGGTGAGCCAGGCCAGCATCGAGCTGGTGTTCGACAACACCGACGGCACCCTGCTGGGCGAATACGCCGCCTATGCGGAAATTTCCATTCGCCGCAAAGTGACCCGCGACAGCCAGACCACCTATTACCTCAACGGCACCAAGTGCCGTCGCCGCGATATCACCGACATCTTCCTCGGTACCGGCCTGGGTCCGCGCAGCTACTCGATCATCGAGCAGGGGATGATCTCCAAGCTGATCGAGTCCAAGCCCGAAGACTTGCGCAACTTCATTGAAGAAGCGGCGGGCATCTCCAAGTACAAGGAGCGCCGGCGCGAGACCGAAAACCGTATTCGCCGCACCCACGAAAACCTGGAGCGCCTGACGGACCTGCGCGAAGAGCTGACGCGTCAGCTTGAACGCCTGCACCGCCAAGCGGAAGCGGCCAAGAAGTATCAGGAATACAAGGGCGAAGAGCGTCAACTCAAGGCCCAACTGTCGGCCCTGCGCTGGCAGGCCTTGAACGAACAGGTCGGTCAACGCGAAGCGATCATTGGCACCCAGGAAGTCACGTTCGAGGCGCTGGTGGCCGAGCAGCGCAACGCCGACGCGAGCATCGAACGCTTTCGCGACGGGCACCATGACCTGTCGGAGCGCTTCAATCTGGTGCAGGGGCGTTTCTATTCGGTCGGTGGCGACATCGCCCGGGTCGAGCAGAGCATCCAGCACGGTCAGCAACGCCTGCGTCAGCTGCAGGATGATCTGAAAGAAGCCGAGCGCGCGCGCCTGGAAACCGAATCTCACCTGGGTCACGACCGCACGTTGCTGCTGACCCTCGGCGAAGAGCTGGACATGCTTACGCCGGAGCAGGAAGTCACTAGCGCCGCCGCTGAAGAAGCTGCCGCGGCGCTGGAAGAATCCGAAACCACCATGCACGGCTGGCAGGAGCAGTGGGACACGTTCAACCTGACCGCCGCCGAGCCGCGTCGCCAGTCCGAAGTCCAGCAGTCACGCATCCAGCAGCTGGAAACCAGCATGGAGCGTTTGGCTGATCGCCAGAAGCGTCTCGGCGAAGAACGCGCCTTGCTTTCGGCGGACCCGGAAGACGCGGCGATCATGGAGCTCAGCGAGCAGTTGGCCGCTTCCGAGGCCACGCTCGAAGACTTGCAGGCCAGTGAAGAAGCGCAGGTCGAGCGACTTGAGCAACTGCGTCAGGAATTGCAGCAAGCGTTGTCGGCGCAGCAACAGGCGCAGGGCGATTTGCAGCGTCTCAACGGGCGTCTCGCTTCGCTTGAAGCCTTGCAGCAAGCCGCGCTCGATCCGGGCACCGGCACCGCTGAATGGCTGCGCGAGCAACACCTGGCGGACCGTCCACGCCTGGCCGAAGGCCTCAAGGTTGAAGCCGGTTGGGAGCTGGCGGTGGAAACCGTGCTCGGCGCCGATCTGCAAGCGGTGCTGGTGGACGATTTCGGCGGTTTCGACCTGGCCGGTTTTGCCCAAGGCGATTTGCGATTGCTCAGCCCCGCCAGCGATGGCGTGCGCGTGCCCGGCAGCTTGCTCGACAAGGTCGAGGCGCAGATCGATCTGTCGTCGTGGCTGGGGCAAGTCAAGCCGGTTGAAAACCTCGAACAGGCCTTGGCGTTGCGCAGTCAGTTGAGCGCCGGTCAGAGCCTGATCAGCCGCGATGGATACTGGGTTGGCCGGCACTTTTTACGGGTGCGCCGCGCCAGCGAAGCGGAAAGTGGCGTGCTGGCTCGCGGTCAGGAAATCCAGCGCTTGAGCGTTGAGCGCGAAGAGCGTGAAGCCACGGTCGAAACCCTCGAAACCCAACTTCAGAATCTGCGGGCACAACAGCGTCAGCAGGAAAACGGTCGCGAACATTTGCGCCGTTTGCTGCAGGACGAAGCGCGTCAGCAAGGCGAATTGAAAGCCCAGTTGTCTGCCGGCAAAGCCAAGGTCGAGCAACTGACCTTGCGCCGTACGCGGCTCGATGAAGAACTCACCGAACTGGCCGAGCAGCGTGCGCTGGAACACGAAAACATCGGCGAAGCACGTCTGCAATTGCAGGAAGCTCTCGACGCCATGGCGCTGGACACCGAGCAGCGTGAGCTGCTGCTGGCCCAGCGCGACAGCCTGCGCGAGCGCCTTGACCGCGTGCGTCAGGAAGCCCGGCAGCACAAGGATCACGCGCATCAACTGGCGGTGCGTCTGGGTTCGCTCAAGGCGCAACACGACTCGACGCGTCAGGCGCTGGAACGGCTGGAAATGCAGTCCGAGCGCCTCACCGAAAAACGCGAACAGCTCAGCCTCAATCTGGAGGAGGGCGAGGCGCCGCTGGAAGAGCTGCGCCTGAAGCTCGAAGAGTTGCTCGACAAGCGCATGACCGTCGACGAAGAACTCAAGACCGCACAGATTGCCCTCGAAGACGCCGACCGCGAATTGCGTGACGCCGAAAAACGCCGCCATCAGGCCGAGCAGCAATCGCAGTTGATTCGTGGCCAGATGGAAACCCAGCGCATGGAATGGCAAGCCCTGACCGTGCGCCGCAAGACCCTGGAAGATCAGTTGCTGGAAGACGGTTACGACCTGCACGGCGTACTCGCCACGCTGACGACCGAAGCCAGCGAAAAGGACGCTGAAGAGGAACTCGAACGCATTGCCGCACGCATTCAGCGCCTCGGCGCGATCAACCTCGCGGCCATCGACGAATATCAGCAACAATCCGAGCGTAAACGTTATCTGGATGCGCAGAACGACGATCTGGTCGAAGCACTGGACACCCTCGAGAACGTGATTCGCAAGATCGACAAGGAAACCCGCAACCGCTTCAAGGATACCTTTGATCAGATCAATGGCGGTTTACAGGCGCTTTTCCCAAAAGTTTTCGGTGGAGGACGCGCGTATTTGGAACTGACGGGCGAAGATCTACTCGATACAGGGGTGACGATCATGGCGCAGCCGCCCGGAAAGAAGAACAGCACCATCCATTTGCTCTCCGGTGGCGAAAAAGCCCTGACCGCACTGGCCCTGGTTTTTGCGATCTTCAAGTTGAATCCGGCGCCGTTCTGCATGCTCGATGAAGTTGACGCGCCGCTGGATGACGCTAACGTTGGACGCTACGCCCGGCTGGTGAAAGAGATGTCGCAGACGGTGCAGTTCATCTATATCACCCACAACAAGATCGCCATGGAAATGGCCGATCAATTGATGGGGGTGACGATGCACGAACCGGGTTGCTCGCGTCTGGTGGCAGTGGATGTCGAGGAGGCGATGGCGATGGTGGATGCCTGAGTCGGCGTCTGTAGGTTGAGTTTTTTTGTCCGTAGGACTTATTTACCTTCCTTGACTTGCTGGCCAATCGACATATTCGCGCAAGCCATTGTGACAGACGGTGTAAAGTTGCCTTTGGTCGTGCTAGTTTAATGTCAATTTTTCGTATACGTGGGCAAAACGCCTGTCAGAACATAGAGTTGGCGCCACGTTTTAAAGCGGTTTGCAAGTTGTAAGCCCCTTATTTTTCAGCATTTTTTATAGAGGCACGGGATTACATGGAAATCGGTCTGCGCGAGTGGCTGATCGTCATCGGCATTATTGTCATTGCCGGTATTCTTTTCGATGGCTGGCGCCGGATGCGCGGCGGCAAGGGAAAACTGAAGTTCCGTCTTGATCGAAGTCTGTCCAATTTGCCGGACGAGGACACCAGCGCCGAGCTGTTGGGCCCGCCGCGCGTTCTGGATACCCACAAAGAACCGCAGCTGGACGAGCACGATCTGCCGTCGGTGAGCATGCCTGCCCGTGAGCCCCGTGAGTCGGGTTCCAAGCGCGGCAAGCGTGGCCATGGCGAACCGTCGCAAGGCGACATGAACCTCAGCCTGGACCTGGACGGCGGCCCGAGCTTCAGCAGCCGTGACGACGATTTCCCGGTTGACGCCAAGTCTTCGCCTTCGGTCAGCGACAAAGAACAACCGCAAGCCGAAGAAGTGCTGGTGATCAGCGTGATCTGCCGCGACGCCGCTGGCTTCAAAGGCCCGGCGCTGTTGCAGAACATCCTCGAAAGCGGTCTGCGCTTCGGTGAGATGGACATTTTCCACCGCCACGAAAGCATGGCTGGCAACGGCGAAGTCCTGTTCTCCATGGCCAATGCGGTCAAGCCGGGCGTCTTCGATCTGGACGACATCGACCACTTCAGCACACCGGCCGTGAGCTTCTTCCTTGGCCTGCCAGGCCCGCGTCATCCGAAGCAGGCCTTCGACGTGATGGTGGCTGCGGCGCGCAAACTGTCCCAGGAGCTGAACGGCGAACTGAAAGACGACCAGCGCAGCGTGCTGACCGCCCAGACGATCGAGCATTACCGTCAGCGCATCGTCGAATTCGAACGCCGCGCCCTGACCCAGAAGCGCTGATATTGGTGGCCTGCGGAAAATCCTGAATTCCCCGCAGGTCTGTGTAGGAGCCGGCTTGCTGGCGATGGCGTACTCGTGATCGCCATCGCCAGCAAGCTGGCTCCTACAATTAAAATCACCGCCGTATTTACAGATTGAGCAGCCTCGGCTGCTCTTTTGCTTTATGAGAGAACACCCATGACCGCCGCCAAAACCCGCATTCTAGAGCTGCGCGCTGAGCTGGATCAGCACAACTATCGCTACCACGTGATGGACGAGCCGAGCATTCCGGACGCCGAATACGACCGGTTGTTCCATGAGCTCAAGGCCCTCGAAACAGCCAACCCTGACCTCATCACCAGCGACTCGCCAACCCAGCGCGTCGGCAGCGCGGCGCTGTCGGCGTTCACCCAGGTGCGTCACGAAGTGCCGATGCTCAGCCTCGGCAACGCCTTCGAAGAAACCGACATGCGCGAGTTCGATCGTCGGGTGACTGAAGGCCTCGATCTGCCAGCCGGCGACTTGTTTGGCGGCGGGGCGGCGGTGGAGTACAGCTGCGAACCGAAGCTCGATGGCCTGGCGGTCAGCCTGCTTTATCAGGACGGTGTGTTGGTGCGCGGCGCAACGCGTGGTGACGGCACCACCGGTGAAGACATCAGTGTCAACGTACGCACCGTGCGTAATATTCCGCTCAAACTGCAAGGCACCGGCTGGCCGGCGACCCTGGAAGTACGCGGCGAAGTGTTCATGTCCAAGGCCGGGTTCGAGCGGCTCAACGCCACGCAACTGGAAGTCGGCGGCAAGACCTTCGCCAACCCGCGCAACGCGGCGGCGGGCAGCTTGCGGCAGCTCGATTCGAAGATCACTGCCAACCGTCCGCTGGAATTCTGCTGCTACGGCATCGGTCAGGTTTCGGCGGAGATTGCCGACACTCACATCGGCAATCTGAAGCAGCTTCAGGCATGGGGCATGCCGATCAGTCGCGAGCTGAAACTGGCACACGGCATCGATGAATGCCTGGATTACTACCGCGACATCGGTGAGCGCCGCAACAGCCTGGCCTATGAAATCGACGGCGTGGTGTTCAAGGTCAACAGCATCGCCTCCCAGCGTGAATTGGGCTTCCGCGCCCGCGAACCGCGCTGGGCGATTGCCCATAAATTCCCGGCGATGGAAGAGCTCACCGAATTGCTCGACGTGGAATTCCAGGTCGGTCGGACCGGTGCCGTAACGCCGGTGGCGCGCTTGAAACCAGTCAAGGTGGCGGGCGTCACCGTGGCCAACGCGACGCTGCACAACATGGACGAAGTGGCGCGTCTGGGGCTGATGATCGGCGACACCGTGATCATTCGCCGCGCGGGCGACGTGATTCCGCAGGTGGTGCAAGTGGTCATGGAGCGCCGCCCGGAAAACGCACGGCCAGTGCAGATTCCTGAACAGTGCCCGGTCTGCGGTTCGCATGTCGAACGCACACAATTGGTCAAGCGCAGCAAGGGTCGCGAGACCATCAGCGAGGGCGCGGTGTATCGCTGCGTCGGTCGCCTGGCCTGCGGCGCGCAACTCAAGCAAGCGATCATTCACTTCGTTTCCCGTCGAGCGATGGACATCGAAGGGTTGGGCGAGAAGAGCGTCGAGCAGTTGGTGGACGAAGGTCTGGTGAGTTCGCCGGCCGACCTGTACGCCCTGACGTTCGAGCAAATCGTCGATCTCGAAGGCTTTGCCGAGCTGTCGAGCAAGAACCTGCTCAGCGCCATCGAAGACAGCAAAAAGCCGGGCCTGGCGCGCTTCATCTACGCCCTCGGCATTCCCGATGTCGGCGAAGAGACCGCCAAGGTGCTGGCACGCTCCCTCGGCTCGCTGGAGCGGGTTCAGCAGGCGTTGCCGCAAGTGCTCACGTACTTGCCGGATGTCGGTCTGGAAGTGGCTCACGAGATTCACAGCTTCTTCGAAGATGCGCATAACCAGCAGGTGATCGCCGAACTGCTCAAGCATGGCTTGCAGATTCAGGATCAGGGCGAGTTGGGCGCCGAGTTTGCGGCGAGCACCACGCTGGGCGGTTTCCTCGACAAGCTGCACATTCCTTCGGTCGGGCCGGGCGGGGCGCAGAAGCTGGCGGAAAAATTCGGTTCGCTGGAAGGTGTGTTTTCTGCTGACTGGCTGGACATGCGCCAGGCCTTGCCAGAGAAACAGGCCAATTCGGTTCGCGAGTTCTTTGCCGTCGCCGAAAATCGTCAGATCGCTGAAGCCGCTGAAAAGCAGCTGCGCGATTTCGGCATGCATTGGCAGAGCGAGAAGAAGGTCGTCGAAGGCTTGCCGTTGGCTGGGCAGACCTGGGTGTTGACCGGCTCGCTGGAATTGATGAGCCGCGATATCGCCAAGGACAAACTGGAAAGCCTCGGCGCCAAAGTGGCCGGTTCGGTGTCGGCCAAAACCCATTGCGTGGTGGCCGGGCCGGGTGCCGGTTCGAAGTTGGCCAAGGCCAATGAGCTGGGGTTGAAGGTGCTGGATGAAGAGGCGTTTGTCGCGTTTTTGAGTACACACGGTATTTCTGTGTGATGCCAATCGCGAGCAGGCTCGCTCCCACATTTGACCGCATTCCTACTGGAAGAACGCGGTTACCTGTAGGAGTGAGCCTGCTCGCGAAGGCGATATTCGCCATCACGCAAAATCCGGGAACGATCGACAACCAATCATGATCTAGTCTTGGCAAGCCCAGGGAGAGATCGCCATGCACCGCTTCTTCGAACAGCTCAGCTCACGCATCGCCGCACCTTTCATCGGCGAAAGCTCGCGCAACAGCAAGGTCTGGCATTGTCGCTGCGGGCAGTCGCTGTTCTTTCGCAACAGCCAGTGCCTGGCCTGTTCGGCGGCCTTGGGCTATCAGCCTGAACAGAGTCGCTTATCGTCGTTACAGCCCGGTTCGCAGGTCGATACCTGGATTCTCGATGCCAACCCCGGCGCGGGTATCTTCCGGCGCTGCGCCAATCTCGACACCCCGGCCGCCTGCAACTGGCTATTGCCGGCCAACGATCACGAAACCTTGTGCATCGCTTGCAGCCTGAATCACACCATTCCTGATTTATCGCTTCCCGAGAATCACGAACGCTGGCGCAAGGTCGAAATCGCCAAGCGTCGGCTTGTTGCGCAACTGGTCAGCCTGGGTTTGCAGGTCATCCCCAAAACCGTGGACGAAGAGAGCGGACTGGCCTTCGATTTCATTGGTGTCGACCTCGAAGGCAAGCCACCGACCACGGGCCATGCCAACGGCCTGATCACCCTCGATATCAAAGAAGCCGACGACGCGCACCGCGAGCAGGTGCGGGTGCAGATGCATGAACCGTATCGCACGTTGCTCGGGCACTTCCGTCATGAGGTCGGGCATTATTATTGGGACCGGCTGATCGCCAGCAGCCAGTGGCTGGGGGCGTT
>NZ_AKJI01000037.1:0-48026 GCF_000282415.1 Pseudomonas sp. GM60 | reverse complement strand
CCGAACGAAAGGGGCAAGAGCCCTTTGGTTACTTTGGGGCTTTTCCAAAGTGACTCGCCGTAAGGGCGAAACCAATCCCCGCCATCACCCAAATAACGGATATACCCCCCATCACCCAAACACCAAACCCAAGAGCCCAGCGCTGGCGCCATAAAACCACCGTGCTAGAATGCCGCCCGCATTTGTTTGTGACATCTGCACGAACTGTCACAAATAGTTGATAGGCATACGAGGGAGCTTGCGCAGCAATGCCAGGGCCTTGAATCGAACACGGACCGCTGCGCACCAGGATTTATGAGACTCAAGCCCTTCCCCACCTTCCTTTATCTGCTTTGCCTGCCCGGTGTCGCCGTGGCGGGGGAAAAAACCGTGTACGGCCTCAACGAGTACGCCTCGCTGGACGGCATCAATCTGGAAGTCGCGGCCAAACTCGACACCGGGGCGAAAACCGCCTCCCTGAGCGCCCGCGACATCAAACGCTTCAAACGTAATGGCGAGTCCTGGGTGCGCTTCTATCTGGCGATCGACGCCGCGCACTCGCACCCGATCGAACGACCACTGGCCCGCGTCAGCAAGATCAAGCGCCGTGCCGGCGACTACGATCCGGAAGAAGGCAAGAAGTACACCGCCCGTCCGGTGATCGAGCTGGATATCTGCATGGGCTCGGCGTTACGCAGTATCGAAGTGAACCTTACCGACCGCAGCGCTTTCCAATACCCGCTCCTGATCGGCTCCGAAGCGCTCAAGCGCTTTGATGCGCTGGTCGACCCCAGTCTTAAATACGCTGCTGGCAAACCCGCCTGCGCCACCGACGCTCATACCGCAGAGTAATTCCAATGCGCTCTCTTACCCTCCATCTGAAAATGCTGATCGCCATCCTGGTGGTGCTGGGCATTTCAGTTACGGCCTATCAGATCTTCGTGCTCGGCATTCCCGTGACCGAAGACGCCACCGACGACTTGTGGAACATCGACGCCAAGGTCGAGTTCGTCGCCAGTGCCAAAGACCCGGTCAAGATCCAGATGTTCGTGCCACCGCTGAGCCGTGATTTCGTCAGCCTCAACGAAAGCTTCATCTCCAATAATTATGGCGTGGCCGTGAACCGTATCGACGGTAACCGCAAGGTGACCTGGTCGGCACGTCGGGCCAAAGGCAACCAGACCCTTTATTACCGCCTGGTGCTGACCAAGCGCTACACCGGGGAAAAATCCAAGGTCAAAGGCCCGACCTTCCGCGACAGCATCGCCGTCGAAGGCGCGGAAAAAGTTGCCGCTGAAGCCTTGCTCGCGCCGATCCGCCAGCACTCGGCCGACGTCGAAACCTTCATCGGCGAAGCGATCAAGCGGGTCAACAACGTCAACGACGACAACGTGAAACTGTTGCTGGGCGGCGATCCGTCCAGCGGGCACAAGGCCAGAATCGTTGAACTGGTCCTGTCCATCGCCCACGTGCCAGTGGAAAAGGTCCACACCATCCGCCTCGTGGCCGACCAGCCGCAAACCCCGGAACTCTGGCTGCGCAGCTTCAACGGCACCGACTGGCTGTACTTCAACCCGGAAACCGGCGAACAAGGCCTGCCGACCGACCGCCTGTTGTGGTGGACCGGTGACGAAAACCTGATCACCGTCGATGGCGGCAAGAAAGCCACCGTCACCTTCAGCATGAACAACAGCGAAATGAACGCCATTCGCCTGGCCAAGCTGACCGACGAAAACACCGACGCCAATTTCCTCGAATACTCGCTGTACGGCCTGCCGCTGCAAACCCAGCAGACTTTCATGATCATGGTGATGATCCCGATCGGCGTGCTGGTGATCCTGATCCTGCGCAACCTGATCGGCCTGCAGACCCTCGGCACCTTTACCCCGGTGCTGATCGCCCTCGCCTTCCGCGAAACCCAGCTCGGGTTCGGCATTGTGCTGTTCACCATCATCACGGCGCTGGGGCTGTCGCTGCGCTCCTACCTTGAACACCTGAAGCTGCAAATGCTGCCGAGGTTGTCGGTGGTGCTGACCTTCGTGGTTGTGCTGATCGCGGCGATCAGCCTGTTCAGCCACAAGCTGGGCCTGGAACGCGGGTTGTCCGTGGCGCTGTTCCCGATGGTGATTCTGACCATGACCATCGAACGCCTGTCGATCACCTGGGAAGAACGCGGCTCCGGGCATGCGATGAAAGTGGCCATCGGCACGTTGTTCGCCGCATCCCTGGCGCACCTGATCATGAGCGTGCCGGAGCTGGTTTACTTCGTGTTCACCTTCCCGGCAATCCTGCTGATCCTGGTGGGCTTCATGCTGGCGATGGGCCGTTATCGCGGCTACCGTCTGACCGAACTGGTACGTTTCAAGGCTTTCCTGAAGAAGGCTGACGCCTGATGTTCGGCTTCTGGAAGACCTGGAAAGCCCTGGAAGCCCGGGGCATCATGGGGATCAATCGGCGCAACGCGGACTACGTGCTCAAGTACAACAAGCGCAGCCTGTACCCGATTGTCGATGACAAGATCATCACCAAGGAGCGCGCCATCGCCGCCGGCATCCATGTGCCGGAACTGTATGGCGTGATTTCCACCGAGAAGGAAATCGACAACCTCGACGAAATCATCGGCGGGCGCAGCGATTTCGTGATCAAACCGGCCCAGGGCGCCGGTGGCGACGGCATCATTGTCATTGCCGACCGCTTCGAGGGGCGCTATCGCACGGTGTCCGGCAAGATCATCAGTCATGAGGAAATCGAGCACCATGTCTCCAGCATCCTCACCGGCCTGTACTCGCTGGGCGGCCACCGTGACCGTGCACTGATCGAATACCGCGTGATCCCCGACCAGATCTTCAAAAGCATCAGCTACGAAGGCGTGCCGGACATTCGCATCATCGTGTTGATGGGCTATCCGGTCATGGCGATGTTGCGCTTGCCGACGCGCCAGTCCGGCGGCAAGGCCAACCTTCACCAGGGCGCCATCGGCGTCGGTGTCGACCTCGCCACCGGCCTGACCCTGCGCGGCACCTGGCTGAACAACATCATCGCCAAGCACCCGGACACCACCAACGCGGTGGACGGTGTGCAACTGCCCTACTGGGACGGCTTCATGAAACTCGCGGCCGGCTGTTACGAGCTGTGCGGACTGGGTTACATCGGGGTCGACATGGTGCTGGACCAGGAGAAAGGGCCGCTGATTCTTGAGCTGAATGCCCGGCCGGGGTTGAACATCCAGATCGCCAATGATTGCGGCCTGACGTTGCGCACCCATGCGGTCGAGGCGCGGCTGGAAGAGTTGAAAGCACGCGGGATTACCGAGACCGTCGAGGAACGCATGGCGTTTGTGCAGGAGATGTTCGGGCATATTCCTGCGGTTGAGGGGTAAATCCCCTTCTCCTGTAGGAGCGAGCTTGCTCGCGAAGAACCTGAGAACCCCGCGGGGTGTCGTTTCCATCGCCATCGTTGACGACCATCGCGAGCAAGCTCGCTCCTACAGGTAACCAATCCCCTCTAGGAGCAATTCCCCGAGGGGACTACAATCGCCACCCCCGCCTCGATGGCTGATCTGCCCCGCCCATGCTGACCTGTTCCGTACATCCGCTCCCCTATCGCGCCAACCCCGCCGAGTACTTCGCGGCGATCCGTCATGCCCCCGGCGCCGTGCTGCTCGACAGTGGCCGGCCAACGGCTGATCGCGGGCGTTATGACCTGCTCAGTGCCTGGCCACTGGAACAACTGGCGGTAATGCCTGACGAAAGCGGTGGCGATTTCCTGCAACGCCTTCGCGACAATCTGACACGACTCGGTGAAGCGACGCTGGCGCCTGATCTGCCCTTCGCCGGCGGCCTGATCGGCTACCTGAGCTACGATTTCGGCCGTCACCTGGAAAACCTGCCGAGCCAGGCACAGGACGATCTGCATTTGCCGGATGCGCGTTTCGGGCTCTACGACTGGGCACTGATCACCGATCACCAACGGATGACCAGTCAGCTGGTGTTCCACCCTTCGTTGATCGACAGCGAACGTCAACGCCTGATCACGCTGTTCAGTCATCCTGTGGCTGAAACGATCGAATCGTTCAAGCTCAAGGCACCGATGAGCGCCGACCTGAGCGCTGATGACTATCGCCAGGCAATAGAACGTATCCAGCAATACATTCAGGCCGGTGACTGCTACCAGGTCAATTTTGCCCAGCGCTTCCGCGCCGAGTGCCAAGGTGATCCGTGGGCCGCGTACTGCGCGTTACGCGCGGCGTGCCCGACGCCATTCTCCGGTTTCCAGCGCCTGCCCGACGGTGGCGCAGTGCTGAGCCTGTCGCCGGAGCGCTTCGTCAAAGTCAGCGACCGCCACGTGGAGACCCGCCCGATCAAGGGCA
This sequence comes from Pseudomonas sp. GM60, assembly GCF_000282415.1. NCBI lineage: Bacteria > Pseudomonadati > Pseudomonadota > Gammaproteobacteria > Pseudomonadales > Pseudomonadaceae > Pseudomonas > Pseudomonas sp. GM60. The sequence goes on along the minus strand of NZ_AKJI01000037.1, from coordinate 43,678 downwards.
CTCGCCCTCGAGGCCAAAACGCAGCGGAAGATGCGGCGAACGCCGCCGAACTCCTGGCCAGCCCCAAGGATCGCGCGGAAAACCTGATGATCGTCGACCTGCTGCGCAATGACCTTGGCCGTACGTGCCGCATTGGCTCGGTGCGGGTGCCGGAGTTGTTCAGTCTCGAAAGCTATCCGAATGTGCATCACTTGGTGAGCAGCGTGACCGGCGAACTGGCGGATGACCGGGATGCGCTGGACCTGATCGCTGGCAGCTTCCCTGGCGGTTCGATTACCGGGGCGCCGAAGATTCGCGCGATGCAGATCATTGATGAACTGGAGCCGACCCGACGTGGTTTGTACTGCGGTTCGTTGCTGTATCTGGATGTGCGCGGCGAGATGGACAGTTCAATCGCGATTCGCAGCTTGCTGGTCAAGGATGGGCAGGTGTGTTGCTGGGGCGGTGGCGGGATCGTTGCGGATTCGCAGTGGCAGGCCGAGTATCAGGAGTCGATCACCAAGGTGAAGGTGTTGCTCGATACCCTGCAAAACCTGTAGGAGCGAGCCTGCTCGCGAAGTACGTCAACGATGACTTGAAACGCCTGACACTCCGCGGTGTTCTCGGGTTTTTCGCGAGCAGGCTCGCTCCTACAGGGTGTGGATTTACAGGCTCAACGCCCGATTCGAAGCCTTGATGAACTCCTGCTTCAAGTCCTCAAACGTATGCACCGCCGGGAATTGCGGAAACTCGCGAATCACGTTATCCGGCGCATGGAACAGAATCCCCGCATCCGCCTCGCCCAGCATCGTGGTGTCGTTGTAGGAATCCCCCGCCGCAATCACCCGGTAGTAAAGACTCTTGAACGCCAGAACCGACTGACGTTTCGGATCTTTCTGACGCAACTGATAGCTCGTCACCCGCCCGGCATCGTCGGTGATCAGGCGATGGCAGAGCAAGGTCGGGAAACCCAATTGGCGCATCAGCGGTTGGGAGAACTCGTAGAACGTGTCCGACAGAATCACCACCTGAAAGCGCTCACGCAGCCAGTTGACGAACTCGATGGCGCCGTCCAGCGGCTTCAACGTGGCGATCACTTCCTGGATGTCGGTGAGTTTCAGGCCATGCTCATCGAGAATCCGCAGGCGCTGCTTCATCAGCACGTCGTAGTCGGGAATATCCCGAGTGGTGGCCCTGAGGGATTCGATTCCGGTTTTTTCGGCGAAGGCGATCCAGATTTCCGGGACCAGCACACCTTCAAGATCCAGACAGGCAATTTCCACAAGACACTCCCATTTGTATTGATTATTGAGTCGAGCGAGCAAAAGGACTGCCGAACTCTAGCGACTCGCACTGACCTGCGCAACGCAGAGGGCGCGCCAGTGGTTGCAGGATTTTGTTACCATCAAGGCCATATAGAGCGCCCAGCGCCACCGACCTGTAGGAAGCCGCCCTGATGAGCCCAACGTTCGACGTCGTGGAACTCGCCACGACCTATGCCAACAAATCCGCCCAGGACATCCTGAAACTCGCGTTTGCCGAGTTCGGCGATGACCTGTGGATATCTTTCAGCGGCGCCGAAGACGTGGTGCTGGTAGACATGGCCTGGAAGCTGAACAAGAACGTCAAAGTGTTCAGCCTCGACACCGGCCGCCTGCACCCCGAGACCTACCGCTTCATCGATCAAGTGCGCGAGCACTACAAGATCGACATCGAGCTGGTGTCGCCGGACTACACGAAACTCGAACCGTTCGTGAAGGAAAAAGGCCTGTTCAGTTTCTACAAGGACGGCCATGGCGAGTGCTGCGGTATCCGCAAGATCGAGCCGCTGCGCCGCAAGCTCTCGGGCGTGACCGCCTGGGCCACCGGCCAGCGCCGGGACCAGAGCCCTGGCACCCGCAGCGCCGTTGCGGTGCTGGAAATCGACACCGCCTTCTCCACCCCGGAACGCACCCTGTACAAATTCAATCCGCTGGCGCAAATGACCAGCGAAGAGATCTGGGGCTACATCCGCATGCTCGAGCTGCCGTACAACAGCCTGCATGAACGCGGCTTCATCAGCATCGGCTGCGAACCGTGCACCCGCCCGGTGCTGCCGAACCAGCACGAGCGTGAAGGTCGCTGGTGGTGGGAAGAAGCGACGCAGAAAGAATGCGGGTTGCATGCGGGGAATATCATCAGCAAGTCAAAAGCCTGATCCCCGGGCCTGACAAAATTCCCTTGTAGGAGCCGGCTTGCTGGCGATGGCGGCGTACCAGTCAAAACCTCCATCGACTGACACACCGCTATCGCCAGCAAGCCGGCTCCTACAGGTTTCGTGACTGATCTGAATAAATGTGTACACACGAATGTCACCTTAGGTGCCATTTATGTGTGCACTTTTCGTTTCTGCGCCCTGAAAAGTTACATTCATCCCGCCTGACACTCCCTCGTTCACACCTCCGCGAATCCCGCCGAAAAATAAATACCTGTTCAATCGGTCAATTTATATCGTCTTTATTTCAGTCACTTACCAATTACAGATAACAAAACGAAATTACCGGTGAATTTTATAGATCGCTGACTGGCATGGATCTGGCTTAAGTGCATACATGTTTTGTATACAATCATCTCAAAACATACACACACTTTAGATCCGCAAGCCTGAAGCGCCCTATCCCGTACAGGCTGCAGATGCCCCGTAACCAATGATGCTTGTTGTCCGCGACGAAGATTTGTCGAGCCCACGCTCATGCACAGTCATCGCGACGCCAAGCTCGGAGCCTGCCGGAATGCGTACTAGCCTCTCCAATAACAACATCGCGCTGGATCTGCCCTCCTCTTCCCCCGTTCAAACGTTTCAAGACCCCGTGGTGCTCAGCCCGCGCCTGCACAACAAAGACCTGGCACCGACCAAAGCCGAAGGCCGACGCTGGGGCCGTTACAGCATTTTTGCCCTGTGGACCAACGACGTTCACAACATCGCCAACTACTCCTTCGCCATCGGACTGTATGCGTTAGGTCTGGGAGGCTGGCAGATTCTGTTGTCGCTCGGGATCGGCGCGGCGCTGGTGTATTGCTTCATGAACCTCTCCGGCTACATGGGCCAGAAAACCGGTGTGCCGTTTCCGGTCATCAGCCGGATCAGTTTCGGTATCCATGGGGCGCAAATTCCTGCATTGATCCGCGCCGTTATCGCCATCGCCTGGTTCGGCATTCAGACGTACCTCGCCTCGGTGGTGTTTCGCGTGCTGCTGACGGCGGTGCATCCGGGATTCGCCGACTACGACCACAACTCGATCCTCGGTCTGTCGAGCCTGGGCTGGGTGTGTTTCGTCGCGATCTGGCTGGTACAACTGGCGATTCTTGCCTACGGGATGGAGATGGTGCGGCGCTATGAAGCGTTTGCCGGTCCGGTGATTCTGCTGACCGTCGCCGCCCTGGCTGCGTGGATGTACACCCAGGCCAACGCGACCATCGCGTGGTCGATCCGTGAGCCGCAGACTGGCGGCGAGATGTGGCGCAACATTTTTGCCGGTGGCGCGTTGTGGCTGGCGATCTACGGCACGCTGATCCTCAACTTCTGCGATTTCGCCCGCTCTTCGCCGTGCCGCAAGACGATCAAGGTCGGAAATTTCTGGGGCCTGCCGGTGAACATTCTGGTGTTCGCCGCCATCACTGTCCTGCTCTGCGGTGCGCAATTTCAGATCAATGGCCGGATCATCGAAAGCCCGACGGAAATCATCGCGTCGATCCCCAATACTTTCTTCCTGGTCCTCGGTTGCCTGGCCTTCCTGATCGTCACCGTGGCAGTGAACATCATGGCCAACTTCGTCGCTCCGGCCTTCGTGCTGAGCAACCTGGCACCGAAATACCTGACCTTCCGCCGCGCCGGGCTGATCAGCGCGACCATCGCCGTGCTGATCCTGCCGTGGAACCTCTACAACAGCCCGTTGGTGATCGTGTATTTCCTGTCCGGCCTCGGCGCCCTGCTCGGCCCGTTGTACGGAGTGATCATGGTCGACTACTGGCTTGTACGAAAAGGTCAGATCAACGTGCCGCAGTTGTACAGCGAAGATCCCGACGGCGCTTATTACTACAGCCGTGGCGTCAATTTACGTGCGGTCGCGGCGTTCATTCCTGCAGCACTGATCGCAATCGTCCTGGCGCTGGTGCCGGGTTTCCATCTCGTATCGCCGTTCTCCTGGCTGATCGGTGCCGGGATTGCCGGAATGCTGTACCTGATCATCGCCAAGCGGCAGCCGCACTACGCGGATGTCAGCGGCGAAGCCATCGCGGTCGATAACGTCAGCCATTAACCCCATGACGGCCCGGCACCGTCGGGCCGCAGAACCACCCCGCTATAAGGACTTTCCATGCGAATTCTCGTGGTCAACGTCAACACCACCGAATCCATTACCCAGGCCATCGCCCGTTCGGCTCAAGCCGTGGCCGCGCCAGGCACCGAAATCATCGGCCTGACACCGCACTTCGGCGCCGATTCCATCGAAGGCAATTTCGAAAGCTACCTGGCTGCCATCGCCGTGATGGATCGAGTGATGTCCTACGATCAACCCTTCGATGCGGTGATTCAGGCCGGTTACGGCGAGCACGGTCGCGAAGGGTTGCAGGAACTGCTCAACGTACCGGTGGTGGACATCACCGACGCTGCCGCCAGCACGGCGATGTTCCTCGGTCATGCCTATTCGGTGGTCACCACGCTGGACCGTACCGTGCCGTTGATCGAGGATCGGCTGAAACTCTCAGGGTTGTGGGACCGTTGTGCATCCGTGCGGGCCAGTGGCCTGGCGGTGCTGGAACTGGAATCCGACCCGCAACGGGCGCTTGAGGCGATTGTTCGTCAGGCGGAATTGGCAGTACTGGAAGACAAAGCCGAAGTGATTTGCCTCGGTTGCGGCGGGATGGCCGGGCTGGACGAGCAGATTCGTCAGCGCACCGGGGTGCCGGTCGTAGATGGCGTGACGGCGGCGGTGACGATTGCCGAGTCGCTGGTGCGATTGGGGTTGTCGACGTCGAAGGTCAGGACGTATGCGACGCCTCGGCCGAAACACATCATTGGCTGGCCGGGGCGGTTTGGGCGGTAGACCGCGTTATCGTTTTTCGTGGGCAAGCCTCGCTCCTACAGAATACGTGTGATCCCTGTAGGAGCGAGGCTTGCCCGCGAAAGGGCCGACTCGGTTTCAATCCTGGCTCAAACCGCACTAAACCGCGATGCCAACCCCTGCTCCGCAAACTGCTCAATAATGAAATCCACAAACGCCCGCGTCTTGCCCGGCAACAATTTGTGCTCAGCGTAGTAAATGGAAATGTTGCCATCGTCGACAAACCAGTCCGGCAATACCCGCTGCAACGTCCCGGCTTCCAGATAACCCGAAGCGAACGGCATGCTCACCAATGCAATGCCCAACCCCTGAACCGCCGTCGCACACGCTGCTTCAGAATCGCTCATGGTCATCCGCGCCTTTAGCGTCAAAGGGCTGTGTTGCTGGGTGCGGCTGGTCAATTGCCAGGAGCGCACTCGCCCCGTCTGCGGCGACCGAATCAGAATCCCGTCGTGATGCTTGAGATCATCCGGTTCAACGACCATTTCGCGCCCCGCCAGATATTCGGCTGACGCAACCAACACCCGATGCGCCGGCGTCAGCTTGCGCGCGACCACGCCCTGCGGCAGCTCGAATCCACCGCCAATCGCGGCATCGAACCCTTGTGCAATCAGATCGACCTGGCGGTTATCAAAATGCCAGTCCGGATTGATTGCCGGAAACCGCCTTAGAAACTCGCCCAGCAACGGCACCACATACAACCGCCCGAACACCGTGCCCATGCTGACTTTCAGCGTTCCCGCCGGACGTCCTTCGGCGCTCGCGAGATTGGCCACGGCATTCTGGATCGTGTGCAGGCTGGAACTGACTTCGCCGAGAAACAGATGGCCGGCCTCGGTCAGCGTCAGGCTACGGGTGCTGCGCTGAAACAGCCGCACACCGAGCCGCGCCTCAAGCTTTGCCACACTCTTGCCCACCGCCGCCGGGGTCAGGCTCAGGCGTCGCGCGGCCTCGGCAAAGCTGCCGACTTCGGCGCTGCGCACGAAGCATTCGATACTGCTGAAGGTTTCCATAAGCGCCACTATAAACTTTTGGTTTACACAGACTATCGCAATTACCGTCTACACAGCCTGTAATCCTGAATCAATACTAGGCTCCATCAACCGCGGCATCTCGCCACGGCGACTTTGGAGATCGACATGACTACTCAGAACCTCAGCGGCAAAGTGGCTTTGATTCAAGGCGGGTCCCGCGGCATCGGCGCTGCCATCGTCAAACGCCTGGCCGCTGAAGGCGCGACGGTTGCCTTCACCTACGTAAGCTCCACGGCCAAGGCCGAAGAACTGCAAAACAGCCTCACCGCCAACGGCGGCAAAGCGCTGGCCATCAAGGCTGACAGTGCCGACGCCGAGGCGATTCGCAACGCCGTGAGCGCCACCGTCAAAGCCTTCGGTCGCCTGGACATCCTGGTCAACAACGCTGGCGTGCTGGCCGTTGCCCCGCTGGAAGACTTCAAACTCGAAGACTTCGACCAGACATTGGCGATCAACGTACGCAGCGTGTTCATCGCCACCCAGGCCGCCGCGAAACACATGACCGAAGGCGGTCGCATCATCAACATCGGCAGCACCAACGCCGACCGCATGCCCTTCGCCGGCGGTGGCCCGTACGCGATGAGCAAAGCGGCGCTGGTCGGTCTGACCAAAGGCCTGGCACGCGACCTTGGGCCACGGGGCATCACCATCAACAACGTGCAACCGGGCCCGGTCGACACCGACATGAACCCGGCCAGCGGCGACTTCGCCGAAAGCCTGATCCCGCTGATGGCTGTGGGTCGTTATGGTAAAGCTGAAGAAATCGCCAGCTTCGTCGCTTATCTTGCAGGCCCGGAAGCCGGTTACATCACCGGTGCCAGCCTGACTATCGACGGTGGTTTCGGCGCCTGATACGGCCCAGTCAAACGCAAAATAAAATGTGGGAGCGAGCCTGCTCGCGAAAGCAGTGCGTCAGGCAACATTAACGTCGGCTGACACACCGTCATCGCGAGCAGGCTCGCTCCCACATTGGTCTGCGTCTTTGCGCCTACCGCATTAAGCCCACTCAAGCGCCGGCAAACCGCACGCACTCGGCTTGAACGCTTTCAACGTACGAAGAATGCCATCGGCGTGTGCGTATTTTTCGTCGGCCATCGCGGCGTCGGGAATCGCAATCGCCGTCATCCCCGCCGCTTTCGCCGCAGTCACGCCAAACGGCGAATCTTCGAACACCAGACAATCCCCGGGCGCCACGCCCAGTCGGCGCGCTGCGGTGAGGAAGATGTCCGGCGCCGGTTTGGCCGCACCGACTTCCGGGTCATCGGCTGTCACGACGAAGTCGAACAGCGCAAACCAGTCACGGTGCAACGTGGTTTTCTGGCCGAACGACAGACGCGACGAACTGGTGCCCACCGCGATCGGAATGTTGTTGGCCTTCAAGTGCCGCACCAGTTCCTCGGCACCTGGCATCGCCAGCGCGGTGGGAAAACGCTCGCGCATCAGCGGCTCGCGGATCACCAGGAATTCCTCGGCGGTAATCGGCAGATCCAGCGCTTCAACCACATAACGCGCCAGATCACCCGCACCACGGCCGATGATGTTCTGTTTGACGCTCCAATCGAAGGTCCGGCCATATCGCTCGGCGATCATCGACGTGACTTCGGTGTAAATGCCCTCGGTGTCCAGCAGCAAGCCGTCCATGTCGAAAATCACGGCTTTGATCGGGCCGAACTCTTTCAGCGGTGCATTCATCGCATCTGATCCGTTTTTAATGACACCCCGGTTGGCTCAGGCATAGCTGATTCCGGGATTTGATTAAAGGGTTCAGCAGCATAGCGAGCGCGGCCGGCAGAGAGCAACGGGCAATCTCCCGACGGTGACAAAACCTTCGCCGAATCGCTGAGCATGATTTAGCGATTCGCCCTACACCAAACACCTCCTTTCCCGACTTCTTTCCTCGTTGATCCCCCGCAAAGTCTCGCGACCCCAATTTATCCGCGCGAGGGACTGCGAATGTTCAACCCTGACAAGGTCCTGGCCTTGAACAACGCCATCGGCCTGTTGGTGGTGGCAGCCATGAACCCCGAGCACCCGGACGTTGAAGCATTGCTCGGCGATTTTCGCCTGTGCCTCAACGACTACGAGGCCTGGGCGGAAAGCTTCTGGACAGGATGGGCGCTGGATGTCGAGCAAGTGTTCAAGGTCGGCAACGACGTTCATTTGAGCACACCGAGGGATTCCACCGCCCCCGTCAGTTCGACGATCGCCAGATGCCCGGCCAGCGGTCCGTTGACCCTCGTGCATATGTTCGACACGGCTCGCTTTGTGCCCATTGGTGATACGCCGGTGATGCTCGAACCGATCATTGAAAAGAGCAACGGCGAGATGACCTTTGGAGAACCGGTACATCACACCATCGGCCCCAGCGGCATCCTCGAAATCCCTGAGTGTTGGCGTGGTCATCGTTACCGCATCACGTTCTTTCCCAATATTTCCACCGCTCATGTCAAGGCGCTTCACGCCTCCTATCACAGCGTGATCGATGAGCTTGAAGGCTGGTTGCGCAACGAGTGGACGAGTGAATTCCAGCCGTTATGGGCGGGGTTTTCCGAGGCCGGTTTCCCTGAACGCTACGGCATGCTGCAACGGGCCGACTGGCGCGGATTCGAGAAGTCGCTGCACGGTTTGTGGGATGACGTGAAGCAGATCTACGCCCTGATCGCGGACCTGCAGGCCAATAGTGAAAAGCTTCTTGAATACCTGACCGAGGTTGAGCTCGAGACACTGCTGAACGCTTCGGCCGAAGCCATCGCCAATGTGATGCTGGTGTTGAGTGATGAGCCGCTGATGTTCATTCATCTCGCGGCTTTCACCAGTTGGCTGCGGATGTTGCCGCCGCAGTACATCGCCGAAGTGGTCGCGGAAATTCGTACAGAAATACTCATCGCTTTCCTGCTGGTGCGCCTCACAGGTCCTACAGGCCTGAAACTCGGCATCAACGCCAAGGTGCTGGGCAAGGTCAAGTCCGAGCGAGCCCGACAATGGCTGGCCGCCGCGAGTTTGCGCCTGGCTGAGCTTGCGAACAGATCGGATCTGACCAGCCACGCCGGCGCCCTCAAACCGCTGATGGTCAAGGCGCGGAACGTGCCGCTCAAACCCGCGCCGGCAACTCCGTTGCACATCACCACCGGTGAATCACCAATCGTACAGGTGAACAATCCGGTCGCCCTTGCCCGTGACAAGTCCGAAGCCAAGACCCGCCTGAGCCGCCAGGAACACCGCGACGACGCCCCTGTTCCCGCGCAAAACCCAAACGGCGACAACGTCGATTCAGCGGATAGAACCACAACCAACGGCTGCCCGGTATCGATGGTAACCGGCGAAGAACTGCTGACCCTGATCGATGGTTCGCTGGATGGGCGATTGCCGTTCGAGTTCATCCGCGCGTATCGCACCAGTGCTGTCGGCATCGACTGCGGGCTCGGATTTGGCTGGAGTCATGCCCTTGCACATCGGCTGGAAATCGACGGCGAACAGGTTAGCTGGATCGACCACGAAAACCGTCGTACGACCTTCCCTCTGCCCAAGGTTGAACGCCCGAGCATTCACAACAGCCTGTCGCGGGCGGCGATTTTCCTGGGGGATGAGCCGGAGGAACTGATCCTCGCAATGGCAGGCGAAGCAACGCGTTTTTACCACTTTCGTACAGGTCGACTGACAGCAATCAGCGATGCCTATGGCAACCGTCTGACAGTGCAACGGGACAACGCCGACAGAATCATGCGCCTCGACAACGGCGCCGGACGCTCGCTGCGATTGCGCTACGACCGCCGACACCTCGCCGCCGTCGAGTATCAGCGCTTTCATCCCGCCGACACCCTGGAAGATACCTGGCGCACCGAACAGACATTGGTGACCTACCGCTACGACGCCTGTCATCGCTTGATCGAAGCGACCAACGCCGCCGGCGAAAGCGAACGTTACGACTATGACGACCAGCACGTCATCCTGCAGCGGCAATTGGCTGGTGGCGCGAGCTTCTTCTGGGAGTGGGAAAGGTCCGGCAAGTCTGCGCGATGCGTCCGACATTGGGCGTCGTTTTCGCAGATGGACACGCGCTATGTCTGGGATGACAACGGCGGCGTGCAGGTTAAAAACGTTGATGGCAGCGAAGCGTTTTACCAGCACGACGACCGGGCACGCCTGGTGCGGAGGGTCGAACCCGACGGGGCGGAACACCTCAATGTCTATGACGGCCAGGGGCGGTTGATTGCCGAAAAGAATCCGCTCGGGGCAATTACTCGCTACCGCTATGACGATGTCGGACGGCTGATTGCCCTGATTCCACCCGAAGGTGAGCCAACATCCTACGAGTACCGCAATGGTTTCCTGCATGCGCGGTATCGCGGCAACGCCGTTTGGAGGTATCAGCGCAATGCTCAGGGTGAGGTCATCGAGGCGACCGACCCCGAGGGGCATGTCACCCACTACCACCACGACGAAAAAGGCCAGCTGCTGTCGATCCGCTTTCCGGACAACAGTCGGCATGTCTTCGTCCGGAATGCCTTGGGTCAACTGATCGAAGAGACCTTGCCGGGTGGCGGTCAGCGGCGTTTTTCCTACGATGCGTTGGGCCGGCAGGTTACCCGCCAGGACGAACACGGTGCCGTCACCCGTAACTCATGGGATGCCGTTGGACGACTGATTCAGACGACGCTTCCTACAGGTGCCAGTCGCACCTTCAGCTACAACGCCTACGGCAAGGTCACCGCCGAACGGGATGAACTGGGGCGCACCACGCGCTTTGAATATGCCGATGATCTGCATCTGGTCAGCCGTCGGATCAATCCCGATGGCACACAACTGCTTTATCGGTACGACAACGCACGGTTGTTGCTGACCGAAATCGAGAATGAGTCCGGCGGGAAATATCTGCTGGACTACACGCTCAATGGATTGATCCGACAGGAAACCGGATTCGATGGCCAACGCACCGCGTATGCCTACGACCTTAATGGACAGTTGCTGAAAAAAACCGAATTCGGCGACGATGGCTCGCAATGGGTCACGGCTTATCAACGGGATTCGACGGGACGGCTACTGGTCAAGACGCTGCCCGACGGTGTCAATGTCGAATATCGCTACGACAGCCTTGGCCGACTGGTCAGCGTCGATGACGGTCACGATCACCCGCTGGAGTTCGAATACGACAAACAGGGTCGGCTAGTCACCGAACACCAAGGCTGGGGCACACTGCGTTATGGCTACGATGCCTGTGGCCAGCTCAACCACTTGCGCCTGCCCGACAACAGCAAACTCGATTACCACCATGCCAAGGGCGGCGCGCTGACGGCCATTGACCTCAATGGCGCCCGACTGACCGCTCACACCTTTTTCGCCGGCCGCGAACAGAACCGTCAACAGGGCCTGCTGCTCAGCGATTATCAGTATGACAATCAAGGTCGACTGAACGCCCACGCTGTCCGCCAAAACCTGCAACCTCTGTATCGCCGCGACTATGCCTACAGCGCCAACGGCAACCTCGACCACATTGCCGACACGCGGCACGGCCAACGCAGCTACCTTTACGATTCGCTTGATCGCCTGATCCGCGTCCGCCACTCCCGAGATCACCAACCAGAAAACTTCGCCCACGACCCGACCGGCAACCTGCTGATGCAGGACCGCCCCGGTCCGGCCATGGTCAAAGGCAATCGCCTGCTGATGCAAGGCGACCGCCACTACGATTACGACGCCTTCGGCAACCTGATCCGCGAACGCCGCGGCACTGCACAAAAACTGGTCACCGAGTACCGTTACGACTGCCAGCATCACCTGATCGGCGTCACCCTGCCCAACGGCAGCCAGGCGACCTACCGCTACGATGCCTTCGGCCGCCGTATCAGCAAAAACGTCGATGGCAACACCACCGAGTTTTTTTGGCAGGGCGACAACCTCGTCGCCGAAAGCAGTCGCGAGCACTACCGCAGCTACGTCTACGAACCCGGCAGCTTTCGCCCGTTGGCCATGCTCGACGGCAAAGGCCCGCGCAACGCCTGCCCGTTTTACTACCAACTCGACCACCTCGGCACACCGCAAGAACTCACCGATTACAGCGGCGAAATCGTCTGGTCCGTTCAATACACCGCCTACGGCCGCCTCACCCGCCTCAACCGCGACACCCACCAGATCCTCGACCAGCCGCTGCGGTTTCAGGGCCAGTACTTCGACCCGGAAACAGGTTTGCACTACAACCGGCATCGGTATTACCAGCCGGATGTGGGACGGTATCTGACGCCGGACCCGGTCGGATTGGCGGGTGGACTGAACGGGTATCGGTATGTGTTGAGCCCCACGGGATGGGTTGATCCGTTGGGGTTGAGTGATTGTCCGGGGATGGGTCGGTGTGGGTCGGTTGAGGGGGTTGAGGATCCGGCGGGGAAAGTGAAACGTGATGCAGGAGAGCCTGCCACCCCAACCCCAAAAACTAATAAACGTTACTTGTACCGAGGAGACTCGAGGGAATCCTCGGAAATTTTTGAGACTGGATTTGAGCCTTTGGGAGACAGTATTGATCTTTACTTACACGCACGCGACAACCGAAGCCCTCCCAGTTTTTTTGTCAGCACCACTACCTCTGAAACGGAGGCTATAAAATTTGCCACTGGCTACGGATTTGAAGACGGTTTTGTGTACGTAATAAAAAACATTAAAGGGATAGATGTGAACAAAAAGCTAGGTTTACTCTCGCCTCATAAAGGTGAGGCTGAAATTGCCATGCCTGGTGGAGTCGATAGCAAATACATCCTCGGAGTTACCCCCGTGCACGCCGATGGTACCTACAAAGGTTACTCAACTCCCAACCCAAACAGAAAGCTGCCATGAAAATAGTAGAAATAACCACGGATACTCAGGGCACCATTGATAAGGTAGTGATTGAATGCGACCGACGAATTCGCTCATTAACTTTAGTTTTGGAAAGCGGCGTAAGAAAAACATACTCAGGCTCCGATCTGTATGTTTGCTTTGGGATGTTGCGAGCGGACTACCCAGAAACAAAATTTTTATGTAAGGGGGCCAAACTCAACGTGCACCCATCCAGCATGTCCTCGCAAATGTCTGCGGGAGTAGTAGCGTATGAACTTCAATTGGGTAAACCAGCCGGGCCTGACGAACTGGTCAATATTTTTGATTATGAAGTAGCCGACATTACAAATGACATTGAACAACAACGTGATTTTTACAAGCGCTGGCTTGAGTCTTTTGCTGGGTAAACTCCTGGCGCGCCTTTACAGGTTCTACCAGTTTGACTCGCGTACTAGCATGGGGTGCTGGGGTGTCATCGACGTCAGTATCTTTCCGGTCAGTGTTCATAAACCACCTCTCAGGGGTATTGACCCCCCCCTGAAATTTCGACGACACCGCCACAAAAACCGTTCGATTGAAGGGATGATCGGTCGAGCAGATAACAATCTGCCGATCACTGCAAGTCTTCGTCCTCATCCTCGTCTTCAAACTCAGTCAGCCCCACGTCACCCGTGTTATTGGTATCGTTGAGCGGCAACGTTCCGATGTCACGCTCGCAAAAATGAAAAACCCGGCACCAGGCCGGGTTTTGCTGTCACTGATCGTCGAATCAGTGGTGTTTGTTCTTGTGCTTATGCTTGTGTTTGTGACCGTTGCCGGAATGGGAATCGCCGCTGTCAGTACCCAGGTTGTTGCCCAGCGCACCACCCGCTGCGCCGCCGAGGCCTGCGCCAATGGTCGAACCGGTCTTGCCGCCAATGCTGTTACCAATCACCGAGCCGCCCGCCGAGCCCAAACCACCACCGATCGCTGCTTCAGTGCGACTGCCTTTAGGTGCACCAACAGCGCTACCCGCCGCGCCGCCTACACCTGCGCCAATCGCGGCACCGGTGCTGCCGCCCATTTGCTGACCCACAACGTTACCCAATGCACCGCCGATACCACCGCCAACAGCAGCGGTGCCATCACCGGCAGCCATCGCACCTTGAGCAACCAAAAGACCCAGAAACAATGTGGACAATGTCAAACGCATGATATGAACCTCTAATTCCGCATCGGGAGAAAAGAATTCGCTGCGGATGGGCGGAGTCTAGCACCTGCCCCCACTGAATCCGGCCAGCGATGACCGTTGGACCGCTAAAGATGCAAAAGCTGCGAAAGAGAAACAGCCAGATACAAAAAGCCCGGCATCAAGCCGGGCTTTTTGAGCGGATCGATCAGGATCAGTGGCCCTTGTGGCCCTTGCCCAGGTTGCTGCCCACGCCGCCGCCCAAAGCACCGCCCAGGCCTGCGCCGATGGTCGAACCGGTCTTGCCGCCCAGGCTGTTGCCGATTATCGAGCCGCCCGCAGCACCCACGCCGCCGCCGATGGCCGCTTTGGTGCGGCTGCCTTTGCGTGCTCCAACAGCACTGCCGGCGGCGCCCGCGACACCAGCACCAATCGCAGCGCCAGTGCTGCCGCCCATGCTTTGGCCGACCACATTACCCAGCGCGCCACCCAGACCGCCACCCAGTGCGGCAGTGCCGTCGCCAGCAGCCATTGCACCTTGAGCAACCAAAAGCCCCAGAACCAGAGCGGGCAGTGTTAAACGCATGACAAGAACCTCAAAAAATAGGGGGAAATCAAAAAGGGTCGAGATTGAATGCTTTAGCGGCGAGAAAGTCCAGACACACAGCCCCAACCTCACCATCGGCGACGGTTGGACAGCTTTTATGGAAAAGGTTTTATGACAGACAAAAAAAAGCCCGCTGGGGAGACGGGCCAGGTGTTGCTTTCTAACGGATGAGTTGAGATTACGTAAGGCCTTGTGAAAACTTTGTGAAAACCCAAGCCGAAAAACACATGCCGCAAAAAAGGTTGCAGGCATAAAAAACCCCGCTCAATGACGGGGTCTGGAGAGGATGGATTACTTCCTGACGGGTGCCGCAACCTTGGGTAAAAACTTCGCCTTCGGCCCTTGGGGCACCTGGGATTTCATTTTGCCAAGCTTGACCTGATCGTCACCGTAAGCCACCACATAGTCTGTCTGGCCACACCGCACGCTATTGTTGATTGGAAATTCAGCACCGTCGTCTTCGATATACGGATCAGCCATCTTTTCGCCCCTTTCAAAAGCGGGATCGATACCGGCAAGCCCTTTTGCCTGAAACATATCGACCACCAAGCTTTTGAGACTAGCCGGTCATTACCGGACTTGTAATTCAGATTCCCCAACACCCGACGAATGGCCCGCACGGCTTCCTACAAAACAAACACACAAACCGTTACCTGACTTACCTCAGTTTGACGGCCGTCCCGGTCACAAATACCACCACCATGCCGCCCTTGCCGGCCGGCATGCTGATCTCATAATCGAGCCCCACCACCGCATCGGCCTGCAGTGCCCGCGCCCGCTCCTTGATCTCGTCGGTGGCCTGAATCCGCGCCTCCTTCAATGCACGCTCCAATGTTTGAGAGCGCCCGCCGAAAAAATCCCGCATCCCGGCGAACATGTCGCGGATAACGTTGACGCCCTGCACCGACTCGGCGCTGACGATGTCGAGGTAAGCGGTGATTTGGCGACCTTCGATGGCGTGAGTGGTGGTGGTGATCATAGGCATTCCTTCTTCATAAATAGTCATTCAAGGCTGGCTGGACAGATAGTTTGCCAACGCATCAAAAGCAGGCAACGTAACAGGATCATTAGCCGAGTTGCTGAACGCATTCAGCTCGATGCGGCCCAGGCGATCACTCCCGAGGCGGTGCGCCACTCTTTGAAATGTAAGTACTAATTGCACCAAGTCTTAGAGTGCAGGCTGATACTCCTCGACGCTGAGACCATAGAGCGTGCTTTGGTAATCAGGATTAAATTTGACCTGCGCCCAGGACGACTTATCGCTTTGCCCTTCAACACGGAATCCGATGAAGGTCGTTTCTGCATTGGATTTACTATTGGAATGAATAATGTTGGCGACTTGGGCTAGCTGATCTTCGGTCAGCCGTTGGTTAAGAAGCACCTGCACCCTACGCGGCCGACCTTCGCTGTATTCGTCCTCGGTGATCTTATACATAGGCCTTGTGGTGCTCTGCGCGACCTCCCCCACCGACACGTTCTTGCTTGCGCCCATGTAAATCGAAACCACCACACCGACGATGGCCGCCAGAATTATCCATCGGCCAATCCGTTGCCACTCAGTGACACCGGGATTGGCAACGCCGCAATTGGGGCAAGTCTTAGCTGAAGTAGAAATGCTGTGCTTGCAAGACTTACAGGGCTTTAACGCCACTCGAACCACTCCTTTTTATATCCATGAAAAAACCGGCAATCATGGCCGGCATACTGCATCCACTTATCTGAGCATTGACTGATCAGTTCAGTTACTTCCCTTCGCCCAGTTTGAGCCTTCTGCCTTTGCGAAAGCCCAAGCCATACGAAACAGCACATCACGGTCTGCCTCGCTGACGTGCTGATACTGTCGGCTAAAATGGAGATGATATTTGTCGATCTATAGAGGCTGAAGAGAGGCGATCCTCCCCATCTGCGCTCCCATATCATTCCCATATCGCCCTTTTTCAGACGCCAAAAACCACAAACCCCCGACTTTCTCTAGGAAAATCGGGGGTTTGTGCTTACTTAATTTGGCGGTGAAGGAGAGATTCGAACTCTCGATACAATTTCTTGTATACACACTTTCCAGGCGTGCTCCTTAAGCCACTCGGACACTTCACCGTATCTCTTCAAACATGTTCTGTCTGTCGAGGCGCGCTAATGTAGTCGAAAGCTTTTCTGATGGCAAACTTTTTTTGCAGAATTTTCATGTGCTTAGCGGTTTGGAGGTTCCGGGAGCATTCCGGGCCATGGCAAACCTGCCAATCTCTGGCTTCGCGCTCTCCT
Source organism: Pseudomonas sp. GM60 (assembly GCF_000282415.1). Classification (NCBI taxonomy): domain Bacteria; kingdom Pseudomonadati; phylum Pseudomonadota; class Gammaproteobacteria; order Pseudomonadales; family Pseudomonadaceae; genus Pseudomonas; species Pseudomonas sp. GM60. Next base: position 26,722 of record NZ_AKJI01000037.1, on the reverse strand, counting down.
ATATAGAGAGGGGAATGCACGACGGGAGCGGCGGGCTACGCTTGCCGAGCGGGGAAAGGGTGACTGGCGGGTCAGTCACGGCGCTTTACCTGGCCTGCGGCGGTGGGTAACGTCTGCCCCAACTTTCATACAAGGAATAGCGTCATGAGTGAGTTGATTTCCTACCACCTCGAAGACGGTATCGCGACCCTGACCTTGAGCAACGGCAAGGTCAATGCCATCTCTCCGGACGTGATTGCTGCGTTTAATGCTGCGCTGGATCAAGCCGTGACTGATCGTGCAGTGGTGATCATCACTGGCACGCCCGGGATTCTGTCGGGCGGTTATGACTTGAAGGTGATGACAGCAGGCCCTAAAGAAGCCGTATCGCTGGTGACGGCTGGCTCGACATTGTCCCGTCGTCTGTTGTCGCACCCGTTTCCAGTGATTGTCGCGTGCCCTGGGCATGCAGTGGCCAAGGGTGCGTTCCTGTTGTTGTCGGCGGATTACCGCATTGGTGTCGACGGCCCGTTCAGCATTGGCCTGAACGAAGTGCAGATCGGCATGACCATGCACCACGCCGGCATTGAGATTGCCCGTGATCGCCTGAGCAAGGCAGCGCTGCATCGTTCGGTGATCAACGGTGAGATGTTTAACCCGAAGAGTGCCGTGGATGCTGGTTTCCTCGACTTGGTGGTGTCGCCCGAAGAGCTGCAAGGCGCGGCGCTGGCAGCGGCTCGTCAGTTGAAGAAGATCAACATGACCGCGCACAAGAACACCAAGCTGAAAGTGCGCAAGGCACTGCTGGACACCCTGGACAATGCAATCATCCAGGATCAGGAGCATTTGGGTTAACCCAAAGATGCTGCACCGAAAAGCCCGACCGTCGTGTCGGGCTTTTTCATACACGCTCTGTGGAAAAGTCTACAACCCCTCTAGAACAGATCTGACCAACTAGTCGGAAACATGCGCTCAAACATCGGCTATCTCCTACCTCTATAGAGGCAATTGCCGAAAACAGTGCACATCCGTACACTGCGCCACCTTTTGTCCCGGTGGGGCCTGTAAATGCTGTTCGTGTTTCGTATGTTATTGATGGGCCTGCACTTTATTCTCGCTGGTGTGCTGGGGGTGATTCTGGGGCTGTTTCGCCCGTTCAACCCGGACAACAGCCGTTTGTGCGCGCGCCTCTATGCGTGGCCGGCAATGTGCATTTTGCGTTTGCGAGTGAAGGCCGACGTCGGGCCATTGATGGACAAGCCCGAGAGCTGCGTGATCATCGCCAACCACCAGTCCAACTACGACTTGTTTGTTTTCGGCAACGTGGTGCCCCGCCGCACCGTGTGCATCGGCAAGAAGAGCCTGAAGTGGGTGCCGTTGTTCGGTCAGCTGTTCTGGTTGGCCGGTAATGTGTTGATCGACCGTGGCAATGCGCACAAGGCGCGTCAGTCGATGCTGACCACCACGCACACCTTGCAGCATGAAGACACCTCGATCTGGGTGTTCCCGGAAGGCACGCGCAATCTGGGCGAAGACCTGCTGCCCTTCAAGAAAGGCGCGTTCCAGATGGCGATCGCGGCGGGCGTGCCGATCGTCCCGGTGTGTGTCAGCAGTTACGTCAAACACATGCGATTGAACCGCTGGCGCAGTGGGAAAATTCTGATCCGTTCTTTGCCGGCCATTCCAACCGCCGGACTGAGCCTGGACGACATGCCGCTGCTGATCGCCCAGTGCCGCGAGCAGATGCGCGAGTGCATCGCCTCGATGGATCGGCAACTGCAAGCCGCGTGAAACGAAACCCGCCCTGCGCGGGTTTTCTTTTGCCTGCGAATTTTTGCCTTCGAACTCTGCAGATTTCACTGACTCTCAAGCGGTATAGAAGGATAAGCTGAACACTGCCTGCTACTAATAAGAAGTGAAGCTGAATCATGGGTAGAGTTGTTGCTGCTGCGGTTTACAGCGCTGGTAAGAAGGTCACCAATATCACCCTCGACGAAGGCGCTGCCTGGGCCGCCAAGCCTGGTCACTTTGTCTGGATCGGCCTCGAAGAGCCGAATGCCCAGGAGCTGTTCAATCTGCAACGCCAGTTCAACCTGCACGAACTGGCCATTGAAGACGCCCTGGAAAAACACAGTCGACCGAAGTTGGAAACCTTTGGCGATGCGCTGTTTATCGTCACGTATTCGCCGATCCGCCATGAAGGAAAGCTTGAGTTCATCGAGACTCATATCTTTGCCGGCAACGGTTACATCATTACTGCGCGTAACGGCCATTCGGCGTCCTACGCTTATGTCCGCCAGCGTTGTGAGGCGCGTCCACTGTTGCTGGAGCACGGGGAAGATTTCGTACTCTATGCCATCCTCGACTTTGTGATTGAAAACTATCAGCCGATGGGCGAAGCGATCCATGCAGAGATCGATGAGCTGGAACGTAACGTCATGTGCAGCTCCCTGAACGAGCGCGACATTCAAAAACTCCACAGCCTGCGCCGCGATGTATTGCGTTTGCGGCGGTATGCGGCGCCGATGGTGGAAATCGGTGAGGAGCTGCAGAAGCTGAGTTTTCCGTTCATCGACAAGAACATGCGCCCGTACTTCCGCGATGTGCAGATCCATGTGACCCGGCAGATGGAAGACCTGACGACGCTGGCGGACATTGCCAGCCAGACCATTGAAGTCGGGGTGTTGCTGGAGGCGTCACGGCAGAGCGTGGTGCAGCGCAAGTTTGCGGCATGGGCGGCGATTCTGGCGTTCCCGACGGCAGTGGCCGGGATCTATGGGATGAACTTCCAGAACATGCCCGAGCTGACCTGGCATTACGGGTATTTCGCGGTGCTGGGGTTTATTGCGGTGGGGTGTGTGAGTTTGTGGGCGAGTTTCAAGAAGTCGGGGTGGTTGTAAACAACACAATCGCTGGCAAGCCAGCTCCTACAGGGATCCGTGTACCCCTTGTGGGAGCTGGCTTGCCAGCGATGCTTTTCAGCTTCAAACAGTTTCTGGTTTATGCGCCACAAACCGCATCATCCACTCCGCAACGGTCGCGCCATGATGCTCATGCTCAAGGCTCGCCATGCCCTTGGTATACACCTGCTCGCCCAAGGCTTCCTGACGAATATCCAGCAAGGCTCGCGAGTAATCGTGAATGAATTCAGGGTGCCCCTGGAAGCACAACACTTGGTCGTTGATGTGGTACGCGGCAAACGGGCAGAAATCGCTGGAAGCGATGACCGTGGCGTTTTCCGGCAACGACGTCACCTGGTCCTGGTGGCTGATCAATAACGTCAATTCTTCGCGCACCGGGCTCATCCACGGTGCCTTGGCGGCGAGTTTGTAACTGTGGGTGCCGACGCCCCAGCCCTGGGTCGCACGCTCGCTCTTGCCACCCAGCAGCAGCGCCAGCAACTGATGGCCGAAGCACACGCCCAGCAGTTTGTCGCCGCGTTCGTAGCGGGTCAGCAGGTAAGCCTTGAGGGTTTGAATCCACGGGTCGGTGCCGAAGGAATCGGCCTTGCTGCCGGTGACGAGATAGGCGTCGAAGGCCTCATCATCGCTGGGGTATTCGCCCTGCATCACGTTGTAGACAGTGAACTCGGCCGCGATGGGTTGTTGCGAAAACAGACGCTGGAACATCTGCCCGTAACCCTGATATTGATCGACCAGTTCCGGACGCAGGATGTCGGTTTCCAGAATGCAGATGCGTAACGACATAAAAAATACCTGACACGTGATGGGAATAATGCACACCCCAGAGCCTGCCTCGAAACACCGTTCCAAGGCAAGCCCCACGAGTTGTCACCGGTCCCTTAAAACACCTCCCCTTTTGCCGCTTTCTCCAGCAGCAGCGCGGGTGGCGCGAACCGTTCGCCATACTGATCAGCCAGGTATTGCGCACGCGCGACGAAGTCCTTCACGCCGTACTGGTTGATGAACTGCAGCGCGCCGCCGGTCCAGGCCGCGAAACCAATGCCGAAGATCGAGCCGACGTTGGCATCCGCAGTCGAGGTCAGCACGCCCTCCTCCACGCAACGCACGGTTTCGATGGCTTGCACGAACAGCAGGCGATCACGCACGTCCTTCGGTGAAATCTGCCCGTCAGCCTTCTCGAAACGGCTTTTCAGCCCTGGCCACAAGTGCTTCTGGCCACCGGCCGGGTATTCGTAGAAACCACCGCCTGCCGCTTTGCCCGGACGCTTGTATTCGTTGAGCAGCAAGTCAATCACGGCAAACGCCGGGTGCTCAATCAGTGGTTTCCCTTCCGCTTGCAGGTCTTTGGCCGTTTGCTGGCGGATATGGCTCATGAGGCTGAGGGAAACTTCGTCGGAGATCGCCAGAGGCCCGATGGGCATGCCCGCCTTGCGCGCTTCGGTCTCGATCATCGCTGCGCTCACGCCTTCGCCGAGCATGGCAATGCCTTCGTTGGTGAAGGTGCCGAACACCCGTGACGTGAAGAAGCCACGGCTGTCGTTGACCACAATCGGGGTCTTCTTGATTTGCAGGACAAAATCGAAACCGCGAGCCAGGGTTTCGTCGCTGGTGTGGGCGCCCTTGATGATTTCCACCAGCGGCATTTTTTCCACGGGGCTGAAGAAATGCAGGCCGATGAATTTGCTTTGGTCCGGTACGGCGGTAGCGAGCCCGCTGATCGGCAAGGTCGAGGTGTTGGAAGCGATTACCGCGTCCGGGCCGACGACCTGCTGTGCGGCTGAAGAGACCCTGGCTTTCAACTCACGGTCTTCAAACACGGCTTCAATGATCAGGTCGCAACCGGCCATATCGGCGTCACTTTCAGTGGTTTTGATCCGCGCCAGCACTGCGTCCCGCTGTTCGATGCTCAACTGTCCCCGGGCAATCTTCTTGTCCAGCAACGCCGCCGAATGAGCCTTGCCCTTTTCCGCCGCAGCGAGGTTGATGTCCTTGAGCACCACCTCGATACCGGCCGAAGCGCTAACAAAAGCGATACCGGCTCCCATCATCCCCGCGCCCAGAACCCCCACGCGACGCGTCACGTAAGGTGCAAACCCTTGAGGTCGCGAACCGCCGGCATTGATTTCGTTGAGCTGGAACCAGAAGGTGCCGATCAGGTTCTTCGAGATCTGGCCGGTGGTCAGCTCAGTGAAGTAGCGGGTTTCGATCAGGTGCGCCGTGTCGAAATCCACCTGAGCGCCTTCCACAGCGGCGCAAAGAATCTTCTCTGGTGCGGGCATGCAGCCCTGGGTTTTAGTGCGCAGGATCGACGGCGCAATGGCCAGCATCTGTGCGACTTTCGGATGCGACGGCGTACCGCCCGGAATCTGATAGCCCTTCACATCCCAACGCTGCACTGCCGTCGGATTGGCTAGAATCCAGGCGCGCGCCTTGCTCAGCAGTTCATCGTGATCCACCGCCAACTCATCGATCAAGCCCGCCTGCAAGGCTTGTTGCGCACGGACTTTCTTGCCTTCAAGCAGATACGGCAGCGCCTTCTCCAGACCGAGCATGCGCACCATGCGCACTACCCCGCCACCGCCCGGCAACAGGCCGAGGGTGACTTCCGGCAAGCCGAGCTGCACCGATGAATTGTCCAGCGCCACGCGGTGATGACAGGCCAGGCAGATTTCCCAACCACCCCCCAGCGCCGCGCCGTTGATTGCGGCGACCACCGGTTTACCCAGGGTTTCCAGGGTGCGTAATTGGCCCTTCAGCGTCAGCACCATGTCGTAGAACGCTTTGGCTTCAGGCTTGCCGACCTTGATCAGTTCATTGAGGTCGCCGCCGGCGAAGAAGGTCTTCTTCGCCGAGGTGATGATCACGCCGACGATGCCGTCTTTCTCGGCAACCAGTCGGGCGACGCAAGCGGCCATGGCCTCGCGGTAGACCGCGTTCATGGTGTTGGCGCTCTGGCCCGGCATGTCGATGGTCAGGACGACGATCTGGTCCTGCCCTTTTTCGTAACGAATGGCTTCAGTCATGAAGTGAATTCCTTGAAATCGTGGCTCAGAGGCGTTCGATGATGGTGGCAATGCCCATGCCGCCGCCGACGCACAGGGTCGCGAGGCCAAAGCGCAGGCGCCGGGTTTCCAGTTCATCGAGCAGCGTGCCGAGGATTGCGCAGCCTGTAGCGCCCAGCGGATGGCCCATGGCGATGGAGCCGCCATTGACGTTGACCTTGTCCGGGTCGATGGCCATGTCCTTGATGAATTTCAACACGACGGAGGCAAACGCCTCGTTGACCTCGAACAGGTCGATGTCTTCGACCCGCAGCCCGGCCTTGGCCAGCGCTTTGCGGGTGGCCGGTGCCGGGCCGGTGAGCATGATCGTCGGGTCGGTGCTGGTGACCGCCGTGGCGACGATTCGCGCCCGTGGCTGCAAGCCGAGCGCACGCCCCTTGGCTTCGGAGCCGATCAGCATCAACGCCGCACCATCGACGATCCCGGAACTGTTGCCCGGCGTGTGCACGTGGCTGATCCGCTCCACGTGGCTGTAGACCCGCAATGCCGTGGCGTCGAAGCCCATTTGCCCCATCATCTCGAAGCTCGGCTTGAGTTTGCCCAGGCCTTCCAGGGTGGAGTCGGCGCGGATGAACTCATCGTGATCGAGCAGAATGATGCCGTTCTGATCCTGTACCGGCACCAGCGATTTGCTGAACGAACCGTCGGCCCTGGCACGCGCCGCTTTTTGCTGGGAGTGCAGCGCGTAGGCATCGACGTCCTGGCGGCTGAAGCCTTCGAGGGTGGCGATCAGATCGGCGCCGACGCCTTGCGGGGTGAAATGGCTGTGCAAATTGGTTTCCGGGTCCAGCGCCCAGGCGCCGCCATCGCTGCCCATCGGCACCCGGGACATCGACTCGACGCCACCGACCACCACCAGGTCTTCGAAGCCGGAACGCACTTTCATCGCCCCGAGATTGACGGCCTCCAGCCCTGATGCGCAGAAGCGGTTGATCTGCACGCCCGCGACGCTGACGTCCCAATCGGCCACCTGTGCGGCCGTTTTGGCGATGTCCGCACCTTGATCGCCGACCGGCGTCACACAGCCCAACACCACGTCGTCGACCTGACTGGTGTCCAGCGCCGTGCGCTGTTGCAGCGCCTTGAGCAACCCCGCCACCAGGTTCACCGGTTTGACACTGTGCAAGGCACCATCGGACTTGCCCTTGCCACGGGGCGTGCGTAACGCGTCGAAAATCAAAGCTTGGGTCATGACGTCCTCGAACCTGGCGGTGAAAATACTGAGCCCTCACCTTATGCCGAGCCACCGCCGATTCAATGACCGCAATGCTCACTGACGTTGACGGACACGCTCAGACGGACGGTAGTGTGCTACCGGATTGATCGTTTCAGGACACCGAGATGTCTAGCAAAAGGGCGGCAAAGAAGCTGGCAATAGGCCTCATGCCTTTTTTAAAGCAACAAGTGCGCGCTCCATACGAAAGGGATCTAAGTCGCGAGTGACGCGGGCCCTAAGGTGAACATATGCGAAGTTGTCGTCGGGTTTTGCCGAGGCGCTCGCCTTACAGGAAGTGCAACGCTCTGCCGTCATGGAGATATGCAGGCAGGCATCAGGAAATAACAAAAAAGGCGGTCAAGCCATGTTCAAACATTCGAAAGTACGTCAAGCCGGGCTCATTCTTTTCGCTACTACGTTGCTGTTGATTTTGCCGAACCTGACGAAGGTGATCGGCTGAGTCTTTAATAGAAAAATCGGCGCAAGGTTTCCATCGCCTCTTAAAAATGTGACTGGCTCGCTACCCGGGCCGGCGTGGGTGTGCCAACCTTTGCGGCACTTCCACGACATGGACGGCGATCTGTTGAAAACGCTCATTCTGCTCGGGGCCTTGCTGTTCGGCTCGCCCCTTTATGCCGCACAGCTGAACCTGGAGCTGGGCGCACACAGCCGCACCTGGCAGACCGAGGAGTTGCTCAAGCATCCTCTGGTTCAGACCATCACCATTACCAACGACGTTTCCTACAAACGGGACATGAGCTATCGCGCCGTGCCCCTGGCGGCGTTGTTGACCGGCATCAAGCCTGACGATCACCTGCAAGCTGTGGCACTGGATGGTTTCGCCGCCGAACTGGCTGCCGCGCCGTTGCTCAACAGCAAAGGTGCGCGAGCGTGGCTGGCGATTGAAGACCCGACAAAACCGTGGCCGGCGCTGTCGGCAGACAAGCCCAGTGCCGGGCCGTTTTATCTGGTGTGGACGGACCCGCAGGCGGGCAATATCAGTCCCGAGCAATGGCCCTTTCAAGTGGCTGACATCAAACGCATGGCGCCGGTGGCCGAACGCTTCCCTGCCCTGCTGCCGGATCCGGCGCTGAAGGCGGACGACCCGGTGAATGTGGGGTTTGCGCTGTTCCAGAAGAACTGTCTGGCGTGTCATCGATTGAACGGTGCCGGGGATGCGCAATTCGGGCCGGATCTGAACATTCCGTTTAACCCGACCGAGTATTTCGGGGCGGACTTTTTGAAGCGCTACATCCGTGATCCGCAGAGTTTGCGGCAGTGGCCGCAGGCGAAGATGCCGGGGTTTTCGGCGGCGGTTTTGCCGGATGGGGATTTGGAGATGTTGGTGGGGTATTTGAAGCATATGGCCGGGCGCAAGGTTAAACCCTGACGCTATTTCCAGCCTGACGCGATCCCTTGTAGGAGCTGGCTTGCCGGCGATGGAGTGTCAGCTAAAACAATGTTGACTGACACTCCATCGCTGGCAAGCCAGCTCCTACAGGGGGACGTGGTGTTGCGGATTACTGTTGCTGCACTGAGATCACCGGCGTCGGCGACACAAACACCTTCGCGTGCATCTGCTCGCACCCGCCGCCCCGACGCATCCCGCGTACCGGGCAGGCATCCAGGTAATCCAGGCCCACCGCCAGTTTCAAATGGCGCTCCGGTCGCGCCAGTTCATTGGTCACGTCAAAGCTGTACCACGCGTCATCCAGCCAGGCTTCCGCCCACGCGTGGCTGGCCAGATGCTCGCTGTTCTCGCTGTACAAATAGCCCGACACATAACGCGACGCAATGCCCAGGCTGCGGGCGCAAGCGAGAAACGCGTGGGTGTGGTCCTGACAGACACCCGAACGCCCGGCGAAGGCTTGCGCAGCGCTGGTGTCCACTTCGGTGGAGCCCGGCGTGTAGGTCATGTGCGAATTCAGGCCATGCATCAAGTCGATCAATGCCGCGCGGTCCCGGCGCTTTTTGCACGCCTTCTCGGCGAACTCACGCAAGGCTTCGTCGGCCTCGGTCAGGCGCGTGAAGCGCAGGAACGGCAGCGCCGACTGGCTCTCGTGCTCGGCTTCACGCAGTTCGTCGATGTCGACCTGGCCACGGGCGCCGATGATGATCGCTTCATGCGGCTCGTCCATGGTCAGCACGTGCAGGATGTTGCCAAACGGATCGAGTTGCGCGCGCACCGGGCGCGGCAGGTCGAGCTGCCAGCTGAGCACGTGCTGGCGCTCGCTGTCGTGAGGGGTCAGTCGCAGGTACTGGATGCTCGCCCGCACCTGATCTTCGTAGTGATAGGTGGTCTCGTGGCTAATGGAAAGTCTCATGCAGCCTCCAGGTAGGAACTGTGTATGGCGTTACCCAACTGGCGCACCAGCGGGATGAACTCGGTCAGCCAGGCGTGCAGGCCTTCGTCGAGAATTTCGTTGATGCCGGTGTAGCGCAGGCGTGCGTCCATCTCGGCGGCCAGACGTTGCGCAGGACGACCATTGGCCCCCGGCAGTTGAGCGAGGATCTGGTCGATTTCTTCGGTGCACGCGCGCAAGGATCGCGGGACATCGGCGCGCAGCAACAGCAACTCGGCCACATGCCGCGCGCCGGGCGCGTCACGGTAGATCTCGGTGTAGGCCTCGAACGACGACAACGCCCGCAACAAGGCACTCCACTGGTAATAGGCGTGAGCCGTACCGTCGCTGACCGCGTCGGCCTGATCGCCCGCCATTTCGTAGCGAGCATCGAGCAGGCGCAAGGTGTTGTCCGCCCTTTCGATGAAAGTGCCCAGACGAATAAACCGGAACGCATCGTTACGCATGATCGTGCCGTAGGACGCGCCACGAAACAGGTGGGAACGTTCCTTGATCCACTCGCAGAAACGGCTCATGCCGTAGCGACTCAAGCCCTGATCGGCGATGCCGCGAATTTCCAGCCAGGTGGCGTTGATGTTCTCCCACATGTCCGCGGTGATTCGCCCCCGCACGGCATGCGCGCTGGCCCGCGCCGAACCGAGGCAGCTGTAGATGCTCGCCGGGTTGGCCGCGTCCAGGGCAAAAAAGTGCAGCAGCCGTTCGGCATGCAACTCGCCGTGGCGTTCGAGGTAATCGTCCAGGGTGCCGGTTATCAGCAGCGGCATGGCGAGTTCGTGCAGACCGTCACCGCGGCCATCCTGCGGCATCAGCGACAGCGAATAACTGATGTCGAGCATCCGTGCGAGGTTTTCCGCCCGCTCCAGGTAACGCGACATCCAATACAAATCCGAGGCAGTTCTACTTAACATGGCAGGCTTCCTTCAATCCTCGACCACCCAGGTGTCCTTGGTTCCGCCGCCCTGGGAGGAATTCACCACTAGGGAGCCTTCACGCAGGGCGACACGGGTCAAACCGCCGGGCACAACCCGGGTTTCGCGGCCAGACAATACAAACGGACGCAGGTCGATATGGCGTGGGGCGATGCCGTTTTCGACAAAGGTCGGACAGGTCGACAGGGACAACGTCGGTTGCGCGATATACGCGTGGGGCTTGGCCTTGATTCGCTCGCGGAAGGATTCGATTTCCGCCGCCGTCGCCGCCGGTCCCACCAGCATTCCATAACCGCCGGAGCCTTGGGTTTCCTTGACCACCAGTTCTGGAAGATTGGCCAGCACGTGGGACAGTTCGGAGGGATTACGACACTGGAACGTCGGAACGTTCTTCAGGATCGGCTCTTCGTCGAGGTAGAAACGGATCATGTCGGTGACAAACGGATACACCGACTTATCGTCCGCCACCCCGGTGCCGATGGCATTCGCCAGCACCACATTGCCCGAGCGGTACGACGACAGCAGCCCCGGAACGCCAAGCATCGAGTCCGGATTGAACGCCAGCGGATCGAGGAATGCATCGTCGAGACGGCGGTAGATCACGTCGACGGCTTTCGGCCCGTCCGTGGTGCGCATGAACACCTTGTCGTCACGTACGAACAGGTCCGCGCCCTCCACCAACTCCACGCCCATTTCCCGAGCGAGAAACGCATGCTCGAAAAACGCGCTGTTGAAGCGACCCGGCGTCAGTACCACCACGCTCGGGTTATCGAGGTGGCTGGAGCTTTTCAGGGTGTCGAGCAACAGGTTCGGATAGTGATCGATCGGGGCGATGCGCTGGGCCGAGAACAACTCGGGGAACAGGCGCATCATCATCTTGCGGTCTTCGAGCATGTAGCTCACGCCGCTGGGTGTACGCAGGTTGTCTTCGAGCACGTAGTACGTGCCGTCGCCATCGCGCACCAGGTCGACACCGGAAATGTGGGAATAGATATCCCGGTGCAGATCCAGCCCCTGCATCGCCAACTGGTATTGCTCGTTGGCCAGCACTTGTTCGGCCGGGATGATGCCGGCCTTGATGATGCGCTGCTCGTGATAGAGGTCGGCGAGGAACATGTTCAGCGCCTTGACCCGCTGGATGCAGCCGCGCTCGACGATCCGCCATTCACTGGCGGGGATGCTGCGCGGAATGGTGTCGAAGGGAATCAGGCGCTCTGTCCCCTGCTCGTCCCCGTAGAGCGTGAAAGTAATCCCGGCGCGATGAAACAGCAGATCGGCCTCGCGTCGCCGTTGTGCCAAAAGCTCGTCAGGCGTTTCGGCCAGCCAACGGGCAAACTCCCGATAATGCGGGCGGACCTGGCCGCCGGCATCGTACATCTCATCAAAATAGGTGCGGATCATGCCGTACTCCTTGTCACCCGGACATCCAGGCCTTCGCAAGGCCCGTGCCATCGGCAGAAACGCTTTGATATCAATCGGTTGGATAATCACATGATTAACACCGCACCAATCCTGTGCGGCAAATGCCCCAACCTGATCGCCCCCGCTTCATTGCGAAGCAATGCTGTCGCCTATCACCAGCATAGTCAGAGTTGATTTCACTGCCCGGAGGGGGATGCGGATAATTCGCGCATTCGCTGGAAATGCTCACCGAACTTCCCTTTTAGCCGCCTTGTTCAGGCGGCTTTTTTTGTTTCGGGATTTGTGGGCGATGGTTTGGCGGTGATGGGGAGGACGTCATCGCCAGCAAGCTGGCTCCTACAGGTCGGCGGTGATATACGGCATACCGGTTTTCTGTAGGAGCCGGCTTGCCGGCGATGGGGCCTGAAATTCTGCGGTGATTCGCAGGGCGCCATCGCCAGCAAGCTGGCTCCTACAGGGGGCTTGATCGCCACAAACGAAAACGGCCAACCCGAAGGTCAGCCGTTAGTGGATGTTGTCGCTGTTCATAGTGTTATGCGAGTAGCCCTCGTACCTCCTGCTTGACGCCCCATCCTTCGATGATGCCACCCAAAGGCTCGACCACCGCCTCGAAGTCCTGCTCAAAGTCGCCGATGCCGTCATAGGTGGCGTACATCACTTTGCTCAGTTCCAGGGACCAGGCGCCGTCGTCGCGCACGCTGATTTGTGCATTCATGGATTCACCGCAGTAATGCCCTGCCGCCCTGCGTGCCCGCTCCTCGTCCGGGAAAATGGCGTAGAACTCGATGGGATGGAAACGTGAAAAGTCGAAACCGCCTTCTTTCATGCGGCGCAGAACCGAGCTGCTGATGTCTTCTTGATAGGCTGTGCTCATGAAACGTCCTCCTGATACCGATGGATAGACTTTCCGTACTCCCGACGCCGGCAACCGAAGGGTGCGAGCGCTGCGGCAAGCAAATTGCCGATGGGAAACAAGCATGTAGCTGACAAGACCAGACCTTAGCGATCCATTCGCTGATCTCGCTTGCAGAGTAGCCCCAAGTCGGAGCCGCTGCCAAGGCCTGGTTATTTCACGAGTGTTCCAGAGGGGGTATCAGACGGGAGTAATGCCGAGGATCTGGATGCTGTTCTGGGCTTTAAGATTCTTGACGCTTGCATCAGCAGTTCGCCCTTCCAGATCGTTCAGATCCAGTTCGGCGACGACAGGAAGGAGACGTTCCTTGATCAGTTTGGCGGCGTGCTCGTTGTCCGGGCATTCGTCGCACTCAAAAACTTCGTTGGCTGTTTCACCGTGATCATCCACGAAAGTGATTTTCCACTTTTGCATCACTGCCTCCTCGAACAAACCCGTAAATGGGCTTACATCCATCTGGACTTTTACCCAGACCGATCGTTCAAACAGATTACGCCGTGCAAGCATGAAAAACACGGTCCCTGTAGGAGCGAAGCTTGCTCGCGAAGGCGGCATATCAGTCAATAAAAATGTCGACTGAAACACCGCTTTCGCGAGCAAGCTTCGCTCCTACAGGGGTTTTGCGTATTTCTTCAGTCGTTGCTTGGCTTGTTCACGGCCTGCAACACGTATTGCGGCAAGGCGAACGCGCCGATGTGGATTTCCGGATTGTAGTAGCGGGTGACGATGCCGCTACCGGCAAAGCGCTGTTGCAGGGTTTCGCGGGACAATTTGCGATAAGCGGTGTTGGTCGCGCCCCAGGCAAAGGTCATCGAACCACCGATGTAGGTCGGCACGGCGGCCTGGTAGAAGTGCCAGTCCGGGAACAGGCTGCGCAGGCGGCCGGCGGTGGTTTTGACTTCTTCAATCTGCATGAACGGCGTGCCGTTCTGGGTCACCAGGATGCCGCCTTCGTTGAGGCAACGACGGCAGGCCTGGTAGAAGTTCTCCGAGAACAACACTTCGCCCGGACCGATCGGGTCGGTGGAGTCGGAAATGATCACGTCGAACTTTTCAGTGGTGGTGGCGACGAAACGCATGCCGTCGTCGATCACCAGGTTCAGGCGCGGATCATCGAATGCACCCTTGGAGTGGTTCGGCAGGAACTCCTTGCACATGTCGACCACGGTGCCGTCGATCTCGACCATGGTGATGTGCTCGACGTTACGGTGTTTGGCCACTTCACGCAGCATGCCGCCGTCGCCACCGCCGATGATCAGCACGCGCTTGGCGCTGCCGTGCGCCAGGATCGGCACGTGGGTGAGCATCTCGTGGTAGATGAATTCGTCGGCTTCGGTGGTCTGGATCACGCCGTCCAGCGCCATGACGCGGCCCATGCGCGGGTTCTCGAAAATCACCAGGTGCTGGTGTTCGGTGCGCACTTCGTGCAGCAGTTTTTCCATGCGAAAACGCTGGCCGTAGCCTTCGTAGAGGGTTTCCAGGTAATCGCTGGTTGGAGTGTTGCTCATGGGAAGTGCTCCGATGAATGCGGTGGCAACGGACGGTTACCCGCCCATGATGGCCAATCGATCAGCTCGATTGCCCGGGAAAGGCGCGCATTCTACGTCGCGGAAGATGACAGGTCGAACCTTCTGACTCCACATACCTGTAGGAGCGAGGCTTGCCCGCGAAGAACGATAACGCGGTCATTCAGTTAAACCGTGTAATCGTTCTTCGCGGGCAAGCCTCGCTCCTACAGGTTTTGTGTCGTTTTCGGGAAACGGGTCAGATACGCACGTTGCCCCGTGGCCCGGCGATGGCCCAGATGATCAGGCCCAGGACCGGCAGCAGCAGGATCAGCAGGACCCAGATGATTTTCATCACGGTGTCGGCGCCACTTTTCAGCACGTTGATGATTGCCCAGATGTCCAGGACAAGGATGATCAGGCCCACCAGGCCGTTAAACGTGGAACCCATGGTGTCGCTCCCTAAGCGTTGTGTGCCCTCTCAGGATAGTCGGCCCCAGGGGTTTCGTTTCATGCCATCAAACGTGGATGGCGACTTTCAGGGCTTCCAGGGAAGGCGCGGCAGCAATGCCGACCTCGGCGCACAGCTCGAGCACACGTGGTACGTCGTTGCCGTAGACCAGCACCACTTGCAGCTCGTCGTCGAGTAACTGGCTGAAATTCATCAGCGTATAACCGCCGTTTTCCTTGTTCATGCTGCCCATTTGCACCTGGATGCGATTGAGCGCGGTCAGCGCTTCGGTCTTGGCCAGTTGCTTGGGTTTGATGTTGAAATCCACGCCCGGACCAAACGAAGCGACAATCTGCGCGAACAGGTCCACATAGGTGTCAGCCTGGAACAGCACGGTTTCCGGCAGGCTGCCGACGACGACCCACTCGCCCAACGGAATCGGGAAGGTGTCGTCGTAGTTAATGTCTGGATTGGCTGTCAGAAAAGCCTCTGGATCGGCGTAGGCCTGGGCCGCTTCGTCGGCGACTTTGAGGATTTCGTCTTCGCTCATGCACCCGGAGCTGATTTTGCTGATGAGTTCGACGAGTGCGGCTTTCATGGGGGCGGAATCCTGTAGCGAGGGAATTTTGAAGGCGCGAAGGATAGCGCATTACGTCCCGCAGTTCCTGTGCGCGAGCGTGACCGGGAATGTTGACCCATATCAAGATCCGGCGCACGGGGCCGCGGCACAATGCTGGCACCTTGCCAATACTGTTTCCGCTATCAGAGAAGACCTCCATGGGTGCCTGGCTTAGCAACATCTCGCTGAAATATAAATTCTGGGCGGTCAATGCTGTCGCCTTCGTCACGACCCTGTTGTTGGTGCTGTATGCCGTACAGCTCGAACAACAGGCCCGCAGTCACGCATCCAAAGTGTCCGCCCAGGCACAGGCACGCCTGCTCGGCGCCTGGCCGGCCGGGCAAGCGCTGCCCAAGGCCGATAACCTGCTGACATTCAGTCGCGGGCACGCGCCGCTGCTCAACGATCAACCCGTGCTGGAACTGACGGACAGCAACGGCTGGGTCGAGATCAACTCGATGCCGCTGTTCGGCGAAAACCCGTTGATGGGCGCCGAAGTGTTCGCGCGTGCCGACGGCCAACACATCGCTGTGATTGCCTATGGCCCGAGCCTGAGCCAGGTGTTCGAAGAACGTTTCGCCAACTACGCCGTGGCGGTGTTCATCCTGATGCTGGCGATGCTCGGTGCGTCGCAATTGTTGATCCGCTTTCTGCTCAGCCAGCTCAATACGTTGAAAGACGTCATGCTCCACGTCGAAAAAACCGGCGACCTCTCGGCCCGTGTGCCGCTGGCCTGCACGGACGAAGTCGGGCAGATGGCCGGCGCGTTCAACGCGATGCAGGCCGGTTACCAGCGGGTGGTCAACACCGTCGCCAGCACCGCACGACAACTGGATGACGGTGCCGCTCGGCTGGCATCGAGCATGAACGAAGTGCGCCACGGCATGCTCGGTCAGCAAAGCGAGACCGATCAGGCCGCCACGGCGATCAACGAAATGACCGCCACCGTCTACCACATCGCCCAGCACGCCGGTGCCACCCGCGACCTTTCGAAAACCGCCGACACCCTGGCTGGCAGCGGCCAGGAAGTGGTCAGCCGCGTGCAGAAGTCGATTGCCGGGTTGTCCACTGGCGTCCAGCAGACGGCCGAGATGATTCAGCGTCTGGCCGAAGACAGCCAGAAGATCAACGGCGTGGTCAATGTGATCCACAGCATCGCCGAGCAAACCAATCTGCTGGCGCTGAATGCGGCGATTGAAGCAGCACGGGCCGGGGAAATGGGTCGTGGTTTTGCCGTGGTCGCCGATGAAGTACGCAACCTGGCCAAAAGCGTGCAGACCTCGACCGACGAGATCACCCTCATGGTTTCGGCGTTGCAGGCCGGAACGCGGGACGCGGTGGATTTCATGCAGGAAAGCTCGTTCAAGGCGGACGACTGCGTGCAGCAGGCGCAAGAGGCTGGCGCCGCACTGGCCGAAATCACCAGCGCAGTGGCGCAGATGCGCGAAAGCAATACCCAGATCGCCGTGGCGGCGGAACAGCAAAGCCAAGTGGCGGAAGAGATGAATCGGGCGGTGGTGAGTATTCGCGATGTGACCGAGAACACCGTGAAGCAGACCGTGGACTCGGCGACGACCAGTAATGAGTTGGCGGCGCTGGCCGGGGAACTGAGTAAGGCTATAGGTCAGTTGAAACTTTAAGGGCCTCTTCGCGGGCAAGCCTCGCTCCTACAAGGTCGGCGCAGACCCGTAGGAGCGAGGCTTGCCCGCGAAGGCGTCAGCTCAATCAATATCAATTTCGACCATGACACCTATCACTCCGATAGCCATCCTTGATTCGCCGCCCGCCCATGCCGCGCCTATTCTTCAATCATGTGTTCAACATGGATCGAGGATCAGCATCATGGGCAAACGTCACCCCAACCTTCCCGCCTGGCAATGGCGCGCTTACCCGGACAATCACCAGCACCCGGCCAATCTGGTGTTGCACCTGATTGCCGTGCCGCTGTTCATCGTGGCGTTTCTGCTGCTGGTTTGCGGGGTGTTCAGCCTGAGCTTTGCGAACTTCGCGATTGGCGTCATCGGCCTGCTCGCGGCATTGGGCCTGCAACGCCACGGTCACAGCCTGGAGGCGCAAGCCTCCGAGCCGTTCAGTGATCGCAAAGACGCGGTGTCGCGCCTGCTGGTCGAGCAGTTCCTGACCTTTCCACGGTTTTTCCTCAGCGGCGGTTGGTGGCGCGCCTGGCGTGAGCGCCACCGTCGTCACTGATCAGGCGAAAACCGTCACCGTCTGCCGGCTCATGGCAATCAACTGATTTTCTGCGTTCCACAGCTGCGCCGCCGCGTGACCGTAGCCGTCAGCGGCATGTTCGATTTCAACGAGGTACTTGCACCAGTCCAGCGTGCTCAATTCCAGCACCGGCTGGACGAATTCGATGGTCCAAGTCAGCGTGCTGCCCATCGCCGGTTTCGTCAGGTGCGGCATCAAGGATGGGGGCCAGGCGTCCACCAGCGCCAGAATATGCGCCTCACTGACCGCCTCTTCCTTCACATCCCCACGCAAGCGCACCCAACCGCCCATCTCGCGGGATTTATTGCCGGTGAACGGCAGGCCGCCAACACTCCAGCGCATCGCCAGATGGCGCATGAATTCCGGCAGTACGCCTTTGATAAATGGCAGCTCCTGACAATCGTCCCAGTGCTTCATTTCGGGGGCAGGCGTGGCGGTTACTGCCACTTCGGACGGTCGCGAGGCGCCAAAGCTGCCCTGGATGAGTGTCACCACCTGGCCCTTCTGCATCGCCCGACCCAGTACCTGGCTGACCGCCTTGCCTTCGCGCAGGACGTCAACTTCAAAACTGACCGGCACTTCAGGCTCGACCGGCCCGACAAAGGTGATCGCCAGCGAACGCACAGGACGATCCGCCGGCACCTTCGCGCGCATGGCTTCGTATTGCAAGGCGGCCACCAGGCCACCAAAACTGGCGCGACCCTGCGCCCATTCGGCCGGAATAGACAGCTCCAGCGGCTGGCTGCGGACGGCGTCGAGCAGATCGGAAAAGCGCATGGAAACCTCAAGGGCAGAAAAGGATGAAGGGATGTTAACCAGCCTGCGAGGATGGCACAGCGCCTATTCTGGCCAAAGAGACTGACAGATAGGCCGTGTGCACATCGATTCCAGATTCAACAGTGATCCCCTGTAGGAGCGAGCCTGCTCGCGATGGGCGTGAACGATAACGCATGCCGTCTGGAGACATGCATCGCCTTTAAGTCCATCGCGAGCAGGCTCGCTCCTACAGGGGTTTCAGGATTTGAAACAGGTGGCGCTGAGTTTGTCGAGCACACGGTCCGCACGGCCTTCGGCCTCGGCCATGGTGGTTTTCCAGACCGCCACGCAAGGTTGCAAATCGGCTTCTTCCTCAGCCCGGGCCAGCCATTGCCAGCAGTCGTGCCAATCGCCCAACGCAGCTTGGGCCGACTTCAATCTGGGCAGCGCCGGTTTCGGCAAGCGATCCAGCTCGGGATACGCCTCGATGCCATAACGCACGCGCTTGATCAGCAAGCGCAGACGATGGCGATCATGGGCGGGATCGTGCAGCGCCTGATCGAGTTTCTTCCATTGTTTGGCCAGGCGTTTCTCGATGCGTTGACGCAAGCCCTTGAGCAAACCCTGACGCTGCGAGGCGCGTAAAAAGCGCGGAAAGGCGTCAAGGATCATCAGCAACTGCAACAGCTCAGGGCTCGCCGCAACCGCCGGGTAAGCCTCGGCCATCTGCGCCATGCGCCGTTGCGCCGCCTCGGGTTGATCGTGCTCGAGCAAGTACGCCGCCAGCACTTCGCGATCGCGCAACGGCGTGGTCAACTGCCCCACGGCCGACGCTGCCGCTTCCAGTTGCTCGACACCGGGCAAGCCACGCAATGGTCGCAGCAGGCTGCGCAAACGGCGAACCGTGGTGCGCAGATCGTGCAACGCTTCCGGGTCGGTGCGGGCATTCAACCGGGCCTGACAGGCCAGCAAACGGACTTCCAGGCCCAGAACTTGAGCCACCAACCGATTAATCATGTGATTGACTCCAATTGTAGGAGCCGGCTTGCTGGCGATGGCGGCCGTGATGACGCCTTCACCAGCAAGCCGGCTCCTACAGATTAGCGCCTTGTTTAACGGCCAGCGCGTGACTCACGAATATAAAAGCGCGCCTTCTCGGCTTTCCTGGCGCAGCCTTCGAACGCTTCGAATTGCTGCTGGGTCTTGGCGCCGGTCAGCAACGACAGGGCCTTGGAGTAGCTGACGGTACCGGCAAAACCTTCGGCCTTGGCCAGGTCCAGCTCACGCCACGCCGCATCGAGCCCGTTGCCGCAGCTGTCACGGTAAGCGGTTTTGCCGGCACAACCGGCGAGTGCCAGCGCAATCAAGGGCACACAGATCCAGGCTTTCATCACTCACACCTCAACAATAGGAAAACAGTCGTGCAGGTAAGACGGTCCGGCGCGTGAAAAGTGCCTTGCTCCCGCCGCCGAAACTATAGCGCTCGGGAGAATAACCATCTGCCGCCATGGAGTGTCGAAAAAACGACGCCTTCACCCTGCCAAGCGACCTTGACGATTGAAGCGCGCCCCTCGATGGGTGCATTGTTGAACCTTGTCAGACGAGGGCGATTCATGAAAAAGCGCGTCGCACTGGTGCTGGGCTCAGGTGGGGCCCGAGGATATGCCCATATCGGGGTCATTGAAGAGATCGAACGGCGTGGCTACGACATCTCCTGCATTGCCGGCTGCTCGATGGGTGCAGTGGTCGGCGGGATTTATGCCGCCGGCAAACTGGATGATTACCGCAACTGGATCGAAAGCCTGGATTACCTCGACGTGTTGCGCCTGGTGGACGTCAGTTTTCGGCTGGGGGCGATTCGCGGCGAGAAGGTCTTCGGGCAGATCCGCAAGATCGTCGGCGAAATCAATATCGAAGACTTGCGCATCCCCTACACGGCGGTGGCCACCGACCTGACCAACCAGCAGGAAATCTGGTTTCAGGAAGGTTGCCTGCACCAGGCGATGCGCGCCTCGGCGGCCATCCCGAGCCTGTTCACCCCGGTGATGCAGGGCAATCGCATGCTGGTGGACGGCGGCATCCTCAACCCTTTGCCGATCGTGCCCGTGGTGTCGAGCCATTGCGACCTGATCATTGCGGTCAACCTCAACTCCACCAACCAGCGTCACTATCAATTGCCGGTGATCCAGCGCCCTGCCGCGTTCAGGACCCGGTTCGACAGCCTGATCAACTCGCTGGGTTCGAAAATGCCGTTCCGCCGCAAACAGGCAGAACAATTGCTGTTGCTGGAAAAGGAAGCGTTGATGGCCGAGGCGGCCGAGATCAATCCCTGGGTCGAGTCCGCCGAGCCCGAAGCCCAGCAACCGGCGGCCGCCCCTGAACGCGACGGCGCGCCGAAGTCGGCCACCGGTTCATTCATCATCGACAACGTGGGACCGGCGTCCTTGCTGGATTTGATCAACCAGAGTTTCGAGGTGATGCAGACGTCGTTGGCGCAGTACAAGATCGCCGGCTATCCGCCGGATATTCTGATCAACGTGCCGAAGCGGGTGTGCCGGTTCTTCGAGTTTTACAAGGCGCCGGAGTTGATCGCGCTGGGGCGCGAGATTGCGCGGGACACCTTGGATCGGTATGAGAATGAGCGGGATTCCTGAGGGGCTCGGGTGAATGCGAGGGCCTCATCGCGAGCAGGCTCGCTCCCACAGTGGATTGAGGTGAACCACAGATTTTGCGTCCACTGAAAATCAAATGTGGGAGCGAGCCTGCTCGCGATGGGGCCTGAAAATCCAGCGCAAAAATCAGAGCCCACCCTCACTCAACAACCGATACCCAACCCCCGCCTCGGTCACGATAAACCGTGGCTGCGTCGGATCATCCGCCAGCTTCTGCCGCAAATGCCCCACCACAATCCGCAGATAGTGACTGTCTTCGGTATGGGTCGGCCCCCAGATATCCTTGAGCAATTGCTGCTGAGTGATGACCCTTCCCGGATGCCGCGCCAGTTGCGCCAGGACTGCGTATTCCTTGCGGGTCAACGCCACTTCGACGCCTTCGAGCAGCACCCGGCGATACGCCAGATCCACGGTCAACGGGCCGAACGTCAACGCCGCTTGTTGCGCCTCGCCCACCGGCGCCTGACGCAACAGGGCACGCACCCGCGCCAGAAACTCCTGGATGCCGAACGGCTTGGTCACGTAGTCATTGGCGCCGCCATCCAGCGCTTCGACCTTCTGCCCTTCACCGGCGCGCACCGACAGCACCAGCACCGGCACCGTCGACCACTCACGAAACTCGCGCAGCACTTGCTGGCCGTCCATGTCCGGCAGGCCGAGGTCGAGCACCAGCAAATCGGGTTTGTTCAATGCGGCTTGCGCCAGGCCTTCGGTGCCGGTGCCGGCCTCCAGCACCTTGTAGCCTTGGGAGGCGAGGCTGATGCGCAGGAACTTGCGGATCTGCGGTTCGTCGTCGATGACCAAAATGGTCGCGGTCTGGCTCATGGTTTCCGGTCGCGGCATGGAGATGTCCAAAGGGTATCAGGCTTCACTTTCAGTACTCACTGTCCGCTCTCGATTTCAAAGGAAGGTTGTTCCTGCAAGGGCAAGTGAAGGGTGATGCAGGTGCCGCGCCCGTCGATGCCATCACCGACACTGATGCGCCCGCCGTGCGCGCCGACCATGCCCTGACAGATCGCCAGCCCCAGCCCGGTCCCCTGCCCGCCACGATCACCGCGTGCGGCGGTGTAGAACATGTCGAAAATCTTCGCCCGCTCCTCCTCCGGAATGCCCGGGCCTTCATCGCTGACCGAGAAGAACAGTTCGCTTTCATCCACGCCAGCGCGCAATTGCAAACGCCCATGCACCGGTGAAAACCGTGCGGCGTTTTCCAGCACGTTGACCAGCGCCTGCTCGATCAGCGCGGCGTGGACGAACAGCAGCGGCAGTTGCGCGGGCACATCGGTGCTGACCTGCAACGGCGCCAACACCGCGCGCAGGCGATTGAGCGAACTGCCAACGATGTCGGCCGGTGACACCCAGTCCCGCGCGAGCTTCAGCGCGCCGTGACCGAGGCGGGTCATGTCCAGCAGGTTTTGAATGTAGCGATCGAGGCGCTCGGCTTCATCGCGCGTGCCTTCGAGCAGTTCACGGCGATCCTCCAGCGGGATGGCTTCGCCGAGCGCCAACAGGCTGTCGATGCTGCCGCGCATGGAGGTCAGCGGCGTGCGCAGATCGTGGGACACCGAGGCCAGCAAGGCACTGCGCAGTTGCTCGGTTTCGCCGTGCAGCCGCGCCGCTTCCAGGTCTTCGGCCAGTTGTGCGCGTGCCAGCGCCTGGGCCAGCGGCTGACTGAGCGCGGTCAACAAGCGACGACGCTGACCGCTCAAGGTCTGCCCTTCTTTGGCACAGACGCCGAGCAACGCCAGCGGCCCGTCTTCCACCGAAAGCGGCCACCACCACCAACGCCCGAACGGCAACGTGCCGGTGCCCGCGCCCGCCGGTTGATCGTGTTGCCAGGCCCAATCGGCGGCGGCGCGTTCGGCTTCGGTGAATTCCAGGGGGCCACCGGTTTCGACTTTCCAGCCTGCCTGACCATCGCGATTGAGCAGGCACAGCTGCACGTCTTTCCAGCCGTTGAGGTGCTGCGCGGCGGCGCTGACCACGGCCTGGCGGTCGGTGGCGGCGGTGAGTTTGCGCGACAGGTCGAGCAGTTCGGTGGTCTCTTCCTGCGTATCGCGCAACGCCTGCAATTGCCGGCGCTGGCGCGCGGCGAGGTTGCCGGTGAGCGCAGCCATCAGCAGGAAAAACAGCAGCGTCAGTACGTCTTCTTCGCGCTGGATGCTGAAGGAAAAATTCGGCGGAATGAACAGAAAATCGTAGGTCAGAAACGACAGCGCCGCACAGGCCAGCGCCGGGCCGAGGCTGCTGCGCACCGCCACCAGCAACACGGCGGCGAGGAACACCAGCGAGATGTTCGGCAGCGGCAAGACACTCGCCACGGCCCAGGCCAGTGCGCTGGCGAGCACAGTTGCAACCAGCGCCAGCGCATAGTCGAACCACACCAGTGACTGCGCCGAACGCTGGCGCGGCTGATGCTGTTCGTGATCGCTGTCGAGGACGTTGATTTCCAGTCCACGTGCATCGCGCAGCAAGCGTGAGGCCAGACCACCGCCGAACAAGCGCCGACGCAAACGCTGCCGGGACTGACCGACCAACACCAGGCTGGCGCGGCGTTCGGCGGCGTGCTGGATCAGGGTTTTCGCAACTTCGCCGGCACGCAACAACACCACTTCGCCACCGAGACGTTCAGCCAGTTGCTGGGCACTTTGCAGACGCAGGCGCGATTGCTCGTCGCGCACGCTGCCGTTATCCACGTGCACCAGGCTCCACGGCAAATGCCGGCGCTGGGCGACACGACTGGCGTGACGCACCAGGCGTTCGGCCTGGGCATCGCCATCGACACCAACCAGCAGCCGACCGCGTACCGCAGGTGCCGCCTGGCCGAGCTGGCGATACCCTTGCGCCAGATCGTTATCGACCTGGGCCGCCGCCGTCTGCATCGCCAATTCGCGCAGGGCGGTGAGGTTGGTCTGGGTGAAAAACGCATCGATGGCCGCCCGCGCCTGCTCCGGCACGTAGACCTTGCCGTCGCGCAGTCGTTCGAGCAGCTCGCGTGGCGGCAAGTCGATCAGCAGCAGTTCATAGGCTTCTTGCAGCACCCAGTCCGGCAAGGTTTCGCGGACCTGCACGCCGGTGATGCCGCGCACCTGGTCGTTGAGGCTTTCCAGGTGCTGGACGTTGACCGTGGTGAACACGTCGATGCCGGCGGCGAGCAGTTCCTGAATGTCTTGCCAGCGCTTGGCGTGACGACTGCCGGGTGCGTTGCTGTGGGCCAGTTCGTCGACCAGCACCAGTTTCGGTTTGGCCGCGAGCAGGCCGTCGAGGTCCATTTCTTCGAGCATCACGCCACGGTATTCCGAGCGCACCAGCGGTTGCTGCGGCAAGCCGCCGAGCAGCGCTTCGGTTTCGGCACGGCCGTGGGTTTCGACCACGCCGGCGATGACTTTTACGCCCTGGCGCAGTTGAGTGTGGGCCGCTTGCAGCATGGCGTAGGTCTTGCCGACACCGGGCGCGGCACCGAGAAAAACCTTGAGCCGGCCACGGCCATCGCGGGGCAGGTCTGCTAACAGCGCGTCGGCGCGGCCGGAGTCACTCATGTTTGAAGCTCTCTTTTTTCAGGTGTTGATGTGGTGATTGTTCTATCGCCATCGCTAGCAGGCTAGCTCCCACAAGGGGTACGCATTCTCATGTGGGAGCTAGCCTGCTAGCGATTGGCGGCGCCACCGATTTACAACTTTTCCAACGCCATATTCAGCGCCAACACATTCACCACCGGCGGGCCTACCAACGGCTGTTCGATGTGCGCGGCCAGCAGATTCTGAAGCGTAGACACCGGCAGATTCCGCGTCGCCGCAACACGCGCCAGTTGATAGGCAATCGCCGCTGGTGGCAAGTGCGGATCAAGCCCGCTGCCAGAAGTGGTCAGCAGCGCCAACGGCACCGGCCCCTGGCCTGGCACCAGCAGTTTATTGGCATCGTCGATCACCCGAGTGGCCAGGGCCGGGTTGCTTGGCGACAGGTTGCTGGCGCTGCTCGATACCGTGGCGAAAGCACCGGCCGACGGGCGTGGATGGAACCACGCGTCACCGGTGAAATCCTGGGCAATCAGCGAAGAGCCGCGGACTTTGCCGTCGGCGTCACGCACGAGGCTGCCATTGGCCTGGTCAGGGAACGCGACCTGCGCGACGCCAGTGACCACCAACGGGTAAGCGACGCCGGTGATCAGGGTCATCAGGACCAGCAGGCTCAGGGCCGGACGTATCATTGTGGACATTTCAAAATCCTCGAATTCGGTGAACAGATTCGGTGTTCATATAGATGAACCGTGGTGCATTCTTCGCGAGCAAGCTTCGCTCCTACAGGGCGGTGTCACACCTGTAGGAGCCGGCTTGCCGGCGATCGAGCGCGAAGCGCTCGCCAAGGGTCAAACCAGATGCAACGCCGTCAACAGCATGTCGATCGCCTTGATGCCCACGAACGGCACCAGAATCCCGCCCAGTCCGTAGATCAACAGGTTGCGGCGCAACAACGCCGCCGCACTCGCCGCCTGCACACGCACGCCACGCAAGGCCAGTGGAATCAGTACGACAATGATCAAGGCGTTGAACACGATTGCCGACAGAATCGCGCTCTGCGGACTGCTCAGTTGCATGACGTTGAGCACACCCAGTTGCGGGTAGATCGAGGCGAACAGCGCCGGCAGAATCGCGAAATACTTGGCCACGTCGTTGGCGATGGAAAAGGTCGTCAGCGCACCGCGAGTCACCAGCAATTCCTTGCCGATCTGCACCACGTCCAGCAGCTTGGTCGGGTCGCTGTCGAGGTCGACCATGTTGGCCGCTTCGCGCGCCGCTTGCGTGCCGTCGTTCATCGCCATGCCGACGTCGGCCTGGGCCAGTGCCGGGGCGTCGTTGGCGCCGTCGCCGCACATGGCAACCAGACGACCGTCGTTCTGTTCATGACGAATACGCGCCAGTTTTTTCTCCGGCGTAGCTTCAGCCAGCACGTCGTCCACACCGGCTTCGGCCGCAATCGCCGCGGCGGTCAGCGGGTTGTCGCCGGTCACCATGACGGTGCGAATCCCTAGCTTGCGCAGCTCGGCGAAACGCTCGCGGATGCCTGGCTTGACCACGTCCTTGAGGTGAATCGCGCCGAGCAATTTACCGTCGGCGCACACCAGCAAAGGTGTGCCGCCGCTCTGGGCGATCTTGTCGATTTCCCGAGACAGTGCCGGGGCGAGATCGGCGCGTTTCAGGCCGACGAACGCCAGCAGCGAATCCACCGCGCCCTTGCGATACACACGGCCCTGATAGTCGACACCGGACAAGCGAGTCTCGGCGCTGAACGGCACCGCCGTCAGCACTTCGGTGGCAGGCTCGGGTTGTGGATGAACGCCGCGCAGGTACTCGACGATGGACTTGCCTTCCGCGGTGTCATCGGCCAGCGAAGCGAACAGCGCGCCCTCGGCCAGCTCCTTGGCGCTGACACCCGGTGCGGCATACACCGCGGTGCAACGACGATTACCGAAAGTGATGGTGCCGGTCTTGTCCAGCAGCAACACGTGCACGTCCCCCGCCGCTTCCACGGCGCGCCCGGACTTGGCGATCACGTTCAGGCGTACCAGACGGTCCATACCGGCAATACCGATGGCCGAGAGCAAACCGCCGATGGTGGTCGGAATCAGCGTGACCAATAACGCCACCAGGAACACCAGCGGCAGGCTGCCGTTGGCGAAGTGGG